>NZ_JCACCM010000065.1:0-2144 GCF_059501405.1 Myxacorys sp. | reverse complement strand
AGTTGCTCACGATATTTGTCGCCTCTTTTCCTTTTTGCAATAAATCAGCCCTGCTCGGTAGGGGGGGGTGTTGGATACCCGGACGTTAAGGGCATTGACCAGGTTATCGGCGTTGTAACCTTCGAGTTCACCTCGGTCTGCTAGGATTCCCTCAGGTAGATGATGGCTAGGCCATTGGCTTCATCAATCTGAATGCCAAACTCTTGGCAAAAACTCACCTTATTGAGAGTCGCATTTTCGAGAGCCAACATGGCACCTAACCAACTCGGTCCTTCCAGACTGATACTAAATCCCGCAATCAGTCGGCTGAAAGTGTCGATAATAAAGTAGATTACAGGGCGACCAATAATGCGGTTTCGGTCTAGGGAGCTCACTAGATAGATGTCGCCGATCGTGGCATCAATTTGGTAGAGTGACCCTGGACCGTATGCCATCTGGGTTGAATCTCCGAGTACAGCTCGGTGACGTAAGTTGAACCGACGTTCGCCCTTACGGGATATTTCTGCCTGAGTGAAATCGCACTGTTTTTCATACCAGTAGCGGAATTGAGCAAAGGTGGGTAGTTCGCCGGCAGGTGGTAAGACAGGCACCATTACTCCATCCTGCATTTTGTAACCTTTATGAAAAAATTTTTCTAGTGTTAGCTGATAGGCATCTTTCAGGGTTCTCCCTTTTTGGTTTTCGTAAAAAAGTTTGATACCACGATGAAAGCTTTGTCGAGTTTCATCATTAACATTGACTCCAATCGGGGTCTCCATTGCCAAGGCGAGCTTGCTAGGACGACCGCGCTTACAACCGGAACTGTGCCGTTCTTTACCTTTCCCACCACACTGCTCGAAGAGAGGAAGAAGCGCGTTTTTTGTCTGTCCTCCCTGCCAGTAACGCCGCAGATAATTGTAAATAGTCTTTTTAATGCTTCCTGTCTGTTGAGCCGCTTTAGCTACGAGAGATCCTCGATAAGCTTTTATGAACGCCTCTCCCTCTTGACTCTCAACAATTGGAGCAATAATTTCCCACGCCCTGTCTCTACGCTGACGCTGGTTTTCAGGAATTGCACTCTCAGGACGAAGAAGCGCTGCGTATGGATCAACTTCCAAGATGCGAAGTTCTTTAGTGGCGATCGCCGCCTCCAACTCCCTTGATTTTTGCCATCTTGGGAGAGCCTTTCGATTGTTAATCTCAATTGTCACTACATCAGTACCAGAGGAGCTAAGCCACAGTAATCGTTCGATACATGGCTCAGCCTCATCCCTTTGCCATTCCAGCAGCATGTTCAAGCATAGGCTCATCCAGCACCTCCTGCTGCCTGGTATGGCTCGACCGATGGGGTAGTTAGAAGAACTAAGGGCCTGCTGGGTTGAATGAGTTTATTCATGTCAACCAACCACTGTCGATTAGCGACTAGGTGACGAGAAACTGATAGAGCAGTACCTGGTTGTAGCCCGAGTTTGTCATCACACTCTGCAGTCAGGTCAGTTAATACTGCATTCCCTTGAGCCATTCTCAGGGTTAGCGTAGTTGCAATGCGGCGTATCTCAGTTTCTGATAGAGGAAAGAGGTCTTCAAGGCAGAAAAAAGCGTGCAACCAGTCAACATTTTTAGCGAGTACTTGAGGAATTTCTTGTTCAGTAACAATTCCCCAATCGATATTCCTGTTGTGCCAGTAACGGCGTTCAATTTCTAGCTTTTCCAGTGTTCGTTCTGACTGCAAATCTTTAGCAGTCTTGAGTGTCCGAGCTTGTTCGATTACCTCAATATTCTGGGGAACTGTGATGAAAAAGTCCGTCGTCATGACGACAGGCTCTTTAGTTTTTGGGTCTGTGGGGTGACGGATATTGCACTGCTCCGCAACGGCGAGAGTTTCTTCTAGAGGAAGCAGAGGGTACTGTTCTCGAATATCAAAGACGATTGGCGACCATTCAAGAACATAAAAATAGCTCAGTTCGAGATTGCTTAAAAGGTGGTGGACTCGCTTGGCCTTCCACCCCTTGACTCGTGTTGCTAATCCCTGAGATGGGACATCTTGAACTAGCAACCAGGGTTTGTAGTCGGAGCCTCTGCCCTGACCTCGACCCTCACGAATGCGTTTGTCAATAGACTTAATCGGAAATAGGCAGTAGTCGAAGCCAGACAACAAGAGGCTT
>NZ_JCACCM010000064.1:0-2233 GCF_059501405.1 Myxacorys sp. | reverse complement strand
CGGCTGATGCGGCGATCGATCGGCTGAAGGACGAGGCAAAAGAACGGCTCCGGTCAGTGGCAACCCAACCGCGAACCATGCCCCAAGCCCAAAAACCACCCGCCGCAGCAAAGAAAAAGGCAACCGCACGAAAGCCAGCCGCCAAGAAAACGGTTGCCACGACCTAATATCTCCCTCCTTGCAAAATCCAATCTTGAAAGCGGTTCCTTTTTGGAGCCGCTTTTTTGTTGCCTCACACAAACGGGTGAGGAAGATCCCTGGTATTTATTGCTGTCAGTACTAAAGTCTTTCGGACGGACGAGGCAGCAAGCCTTATGGCAGGATCAAAAATACTATGGGTGCCTGATAAAGTCGTCACATGCTTTTACTGAAAAATGGAAGTTTCATCCACTTATCTTGGCTGGACTATTGACTGCTACCCAAAATTCGATCGATGGGGATTTAGAATTACCCATCCTGAGACGGCACAACGCCTCACTGACGAGAAAGATTATCTCCAGATAGAAGAAGCTCTAGAAGCGGCAAAACGCTTTATTGAAGCTCGCCAAGCGCGGGATGAAGTCAGCAGGCGGCTGAGTGTTCTTCACGACACGCAGCGAATCAACAGACGAGAATATAACGAACTGCTGCGATTGATCAATCAGATTGCTTGCCTTCCTCTTTCTGATGCCGTTCAGCCATGAGCCGGTCGAGGACAACTTGAGCGACGATCGTAAAGTCCTGGGACGTGAGCAGCCGAATATCGCGGCATAGCTCATCGGTCGATCGCTTTGGCTTAGCGACGGACAAGCCCAGTTGAGCGTCTAGTTCATCGACTCCGACCCCTAAAACCGTCGCTAGTTTTTCGCGGTTCTCTTTGGTTGGGAGGGTAATACCATCCATGTAGTCTTGAATCGACGATGGATGAATCCCGCTTCGTCTGGCTAACTCGCGTTCAGTCCACTCGTTTTTTAAGATGAGCGATCGCAAAATTTCTGCGAGTTTTTGTGCCTGCCGCAGTCGAGCCATGTCATGACCTGAAACACCCTCAGCAGAGTACGTCATATGTGATCGTGGAGGCTCAGCCGATTTGTCGGAGGTACGTTATTTAAAGTGTTGGGGGTAGAGCAATCTTTTTGGCGGTACTTCCGGCATAATGGACTTGTTAAATGACAACCTTAAATCTATGGCTCAAGCATTAGCATGTCGGGAGATCAAAAAGAAAGCGCTCGAGTTGTACACCCAGCAAGGTTTGAGTGTTCGCGAAATTCTGGTGCAGGTGGAAGGCAAAACAAGCCAAGAGACGGTCTACCGCTGGATCAGAGAGTGGAAAGCGGAGCAGCAACAAAACGCCCAAACATCAAAAGAGGTTGCTTAGCTACCAACTAAACAACCTCTCAAATTTCGATTCAACTGCAAATTTCCGAAACCAGAAATTGATTAGTGTCCAGCTAAGCAATTTCAAAACATTCAAGGACTAAAAGCGAAGACTTTTGTAAAGCAATGGCTTTACAAGGGCTTAACGCCAGAGGTCTGAATATTCTTCGCAAACTGTCTCAGATCGAAGCAGGCAACGGCTTTCTTATCTGACCAGTATATCAGCTTTGCCCCCAAGATGCTTCCGTGATGCAGAAAAGCACCGAAACGCAATTCGTGACATTACGGAGATACGTACCAAAACCAAAATTTTTTTTGCAGACATCAACTGCAAGCCGCCCACTGAGCGAGTCCTGGGCTTCACACTCCCTTCATACAAGTTTCACTTTTCATCAATCCGATGTGCCCATCTATTCCTCAAACCTTATGAAATCTCTTGAACCTGACTTTCCCGAAAAGAACTGGACTGACCTACTCCCCTACGAGGTCAAAGGCTCCAACAAATCAGAACTCGTTTGCGCTGCCACTTCACCCGATGACGCGATCGACCAGTTCATGAACGCCTTCCCCGACGAAGAGTTTTATTCGATTAGCGCAGAGCGCAACTCCGTAGGAACCGAGTGCCGTCAACCGGAAAAAGAATGGCAAAGATTCCGGTGTGGGCAGTGGGTAGCACTGGGAGATGAGCGGGTGATGGTGCTCAGGTCGCGGCTGATCGAAGACCGAAGTGGAGCGATCGAGCGCCACTACGAAACCTCGCTAGGACAGGGCGAGTGGATTCCAGAGTCAGAAATTCGCACCCAAACAATGGAGGCTCTAGCCGCATGATTGTTCTTCCATCGTTTACCCCACAGCCGCGTAACGCAGGCGCGATTCT
>NZ_JCACCM010000063.1:0-2262 GCF_059501405.1 Myxacorys sp. | reverse complement strand
GGTTCAAGTCGTCCTATTCTCCCTGATCCTCGTCCCCATGTCTAGAACACGACCCGCTTTTTTACGCAAGATGCGCCTTGCTCAGACTGAGACTGAACTCTTTTCGATCTGCGATCGCTACTTGCTGACCGATCCAGACCAAGAGTTTGCCCTGGAACCGTATCCTGGACTAGTGGCTCGTCCGAAGTGCGAAACTGCTTACGAACCAATGGTACTCTCACGATTGGGACAGGTTCAATCGGTACAGGGTTAAAACCTGCTATCGAGCAGGATGCCGTTGAAAGAAGGGTTGTGTCACAAATACTTTTTAGTGACAAACGAACTATCTCATTCGCATTCCGTTAAGCACTAATCTCAAAGAGTTCTTCAATAAACTTTGTTTGAGATACACTGTCCCCTTGACCCATTCCCTTCACCTGTCCTTTACGAATCATACTCATCGCCTCGATCCCGCTCAAGGTTCGTCTCGCCGTGTTAAATGACCCGAATCCCATCCTCGGTTTTGTGAGGCGCTTGATGTTTCGATGATCTTGCTCGATCACGTTATTCAGGTACTTGCTCTGCCGCAATTCGGTCTCGGTTGCCAGGGTTTCGTCTGCTTTCAACGCTTCAATCGCCACCGGATAGGCAGCATTTTTATTGACGCTAATGACTCGAGGCGCTTAGGTATGAGCCGCCTTCAGCATTTTACAGAAAAACCGGGCGGCGGCTTTGCCATCTCGCGCTGGGCATGAAGTCCAGTGTGTTGCCCCTTGATCTACGGCGCGGTAAAGATATTTCCAGGTTCCTTTGACTTGGATGTAAGTCTCGTCCACTCGCCACGAATCATTCGTTTCATTCAGATGCGGTCGAACTCGTTTGTCTAGTTCCGGGGCAAACTTCAGTACCCATCGGTTGTTTGTCTGCGGCATCGCGCGGTGGATTCTGAGGGCAACACCCTCGACTTCACGCTAAGTGCAAAGCGAGACGGCAAAGCAGCCGCACGACTTTTCCGTAAAGTTCTAAAGGCTGAACACACTGGAGCACCACGAGTGATTACGGTAGACAAGAATGCTGCCTACCCCGTGGCAATAGAAACGTTGAAAGCAGAGGGAACAATTGCAGAGGAGATGGAACTCCGACAGATTAAATACTTAAACAACGTCATTGACAGGACCATCGAAACATCAAACGGATTGTGAACCGATGATGAGGTTCAAATCATTCAACAGTGCAAGAACATTGAGCGGGATTGAAGCGATGAATATGGTCAGGAAAGGACAAGTGAAAGGAGTCAAACAAGCGATTATCTTAAAAGTCAAGAATTAAACGTAAACTTGAGGAATCAGAGAAAGCAACGCTACAGAAAAATCAAAGCATGATAAAGAAGTGTGACACATACATTGCTGTTGGAGTCAGTCTCATCAATGCAAACTCATGTTTTTCTAGAACCAAGCGCCAACACCTAAATCATCAGTAAACCTCATTAGATTGCAACGCTTTGAACGGGAACTTGCCAAGGTTTGCGATCTCGAATCATCGTATTGAGAATGCGGAGCAGCTTGTGCATACAAGCGATTAACGCAACCTTCTTGGCTTTTCCCTGGCCCAGAAGCCGCTGATAAAACGCTTTAAGCACAGGATTGTATCGTACGGCAACTAGCGTGCTCATGTACAGCACAGCGCGGACATTCGCGCGTCCGCCCCAAATCATCCGACTGCCTCGAAACTTGCCACTATCTCGATTGAACGGAGCCACGCCCACTAAGGCGCTGATGCGTTTATCACTGACCGCTCCGAGTTCAGGCAAGGTCGCCATCAGCGTCGTGGCGATAACTTGACCGACACCGGGCACACTTTTGAGCAGGGCGATGCGCGATTGCCATTCTGCTTGGGATTGGCTGAGTTCCTCAATTTCCTCGTCAAGGTCACCAATGCGCTCTTCCAGCCACTCAATGTGAATGTCAATGTTCTGACGCATGCTGCCCCGCAAACTCGCTCGGCGATTTTTCTGGGCGCTCAGCATCTCGACGAGTTGACGACGACGAGTCACCGCCTCTTGGAGTTCTTGCTCTCGGTGACTCGTCAAGACCGTAATGGCTGGTCGAATCGCTTCCCAAAAGTGAGCTAAGACAGCCGCATCAATGCGATCTGTTTTGGCAAGTTTGCCACTGGCTTTGGCAAAATCTCGTCGAGGATTGATGATCGAAACCGCGATGCCCACGTCTTGGCAGGGCTGTTTCAAAGTCAGGATAGAAAAAGTACACTAGTCGTGTTGTGACT
>NZ_JCACCM010000062.1:0-2301 GCF_059501405.1 Myxacorys sp. | reverse complement strand
TGAATTTGGACGGGCGGTTTGACTGATGAATCCCCATGTCTAGAACACGACCATCCGCTGGGAGAAGAAGCCAGAACACTACTTAGCAATGCTCCATTTATCGTGTGCTTGCATTGTGGTGCGGGCAATTCAGGTTTTCGGCTAGGCTCTTAATCTCAAGAAGCGAATCATCCCAGCGAAGCGGATAGTGTGCCTATTTTAATCGTCGATAGCAGCGATGGTTGTGAAGGTTAATTTGAATGCTGAACTTTCTTTAACAACTCTGCATCACTATGTAATGTAGGTTAAGACATGTAAGTTAAATAGAGAGGTGTAACAATCGATTGTGAATTTAAGAATAAATGCATTAACGGTTTTAACAGCAGTTACAGCCGTATTGCCTGCTTGGGCGCAACAGCAGAAAGCCTATCCGTTTCAATGTAGCGGTGGCAAGAGTTTTCAAGCCGTGTTTTCAGCAGAACAAGCGATCGCAACAATCGGAACTTTGAAGATTTGCAATACGCTAAACTCTACAATTTCAAAACCCATGTAGGACAAACGACCTATAAATCTTGTGGTAGCTTGACTTAGATACTAATAGGTAGCCTTGAAGTACTGCTCTAAGCCACAAATAAAGCAAGCTAACTATTAGACTGAAACGTTCTACCTAAGTCCCAATTGAGAATGGTAAGGCAGAAACTTCTGCTGCATTCCCAATCTGGGATATTTAGGCTGACTATCGCTCGAAACCTGCGCGATCGTAACACTCCAGCATAAACGCCACCTGCATGGGTGGCGTTTGGAATAATGCAGCGCAACCAAACTTGACTATCGGATCTGCCGGGAGCCGTGACACGGCGCGATGCAACGGAGCATGATCACTGATTCGTAAACCTCGACGAAACCAGACGATCGTAGATCTCATGAATTCGCTTCGAGATAGTGATTCACGTCTTCGACGACGCGAGTCAGTTCAGCTTCGGTGCTAAGGCGAATGCGATCATCTCTCAGAGTGACTAATACCTTTGCGGCAAACGGAGACGCCCAAATGTTGGGATTACAAAAAATTTCTAAAAATACATCTCCGGTGTGCCGATACTCGATCGGTTCTCGCGCCGCCGCTTTACTGCCGGGAGCCGTTGTGGTCGCAGTTGCTTTCAAGCTTTCCATCAACTGCATCAGGGCAGATTTTAGATCTTGAGCGGCTTCTAGCGAAAAGCCAAATGACACAGAACCTTCAACCAAATTGAGCGTAAGTTGAGACATGGAAAAAATAGGGGGTGTGTTATCTCAATTATTGTAGAAGGGTGTGGGCTGTGAGGAAGCGAAAATAGTTTGAACGGACGTTGGGCTATTTCTAACTGCAAACTATCCACAACAAGCCGTGCCTGTTCAGACTGCCGTTTTAGCGAATTTGGCTTGCTGTCAGAGGCAGCAGTTGCGAATGCTGTCATTAGTTGTTCTGAGTTATGAATAGCTGTAAGCCATAAGGTGTAAAGGTTTTAGGGATATTTACAATTTCTGGATCTACACTAGGAACGATTAGCGCAAAGCGCAACTTTGGGAAAAATGGCTCTGCCAAACTCCGTAAGATCGCAGATCAAATGTACAGTGACTAATTGAATGTCGCCGTGACAAATTAGTGTCGTCAGGCTATATTTCCTATCCAGCAGGAGTTTCGGGGGAAGTAGCACATTTTTGAAGGCTTTCAAGCACTATAATCTTGTGACAAATTAGCTGTCGTGTTGCAAATTTATGACAAATTAGCTGTCGTGTTTCCTCTAGCTACTAAATCGGGTCAGTGACAGATTAACTGTCGTCATCCGATAATTATGTCATTCTATTGGGCAACACTAATTATTAGACTTAATCGGCAATAGCTTAATCTAGAAGACATATAGTTATTCTCGCTCGAAAGCTGAACCGCCTGCCATGTTGAGCTACAGCAGGTAATGTCAGGTTAACCGGAATGTAGAATAATCGTACTGGTTCAACGTTGATCGCACCGACTTGCCGATGTATTCCCGTCATCGATTCCCTGGCGAAATTATTAGCTACTGCGTTTGGCTCTACTACACTTTTCCCTTGAGCTACCGGGATATCGAGAAAATGATGCTGTATCGGGGGGTGAAAGTCACCTACGAAACGATTCGAGAGTGGTGTCAGAAATTCGGACAGCGATATGCGAATCAGCTTCGGCGCAAACGCCCCTACATCACGGACAGATGGCATCTCGATGAAGTGGTGGTGACGATCAAAAAGCAACAATATTAGAGTTGTCGGGAAATAAAAACAAAGGTAGCTAACATGACCTTTCAAGTT
>NZ_JCACCM010000061.1:0-2311 GCF_059501405.1 Myxacorys sp. | reverse complement strand
ATGAATTTGGACGGGCGGTTTGACTGATGAATCCCCATGTCTAGAACACGACCAATACCTGTATCGAGCGATGGATTCAGCAGGCAACACGCTCGATTTCATGCTGAGTGCGAAGCGGGACGGGAAGGCTGCTGCCCGCTTTTTTCGCAAAGTGTTGGAAGCGAAGCACACTGGAGCTCCACGAGTCATCACCGTGGATAAAAATGCGGCCTATCGGGTGGCAGTGGATGAATTGAAGCAGGATAAAACGTTAAAAGCCGAAACCGAATTGCGGCAGAGCAAATATTTGAACAACCTGATTAAGCAAGACCATCGTAACGTGAAGCGGATTGTCAAACCGATGATGGGATTTCACTCGTTCAATATAGCAAGAAGGACATTGTGCGGGATAGAGGCAATGAATATGATTCGGAAAGGACAAGTGAAAGGTATCAAACAAGGAGATAGTGTATCTGGAGCAAGATTCATTGATGAACTCTTCGGAGTGAGTACTTAAAGCAATTCAAACAAGACCACTTCGTTTATCACTTTAAAGTCTTTGCGACACAACCTCAATCAACTGGTGGAGAAGTTCAAGGCTAACTACCAGAAGGAAGTTGAGGAGATGAAAGCGATCGCGGCTGAACTTGAATTAGCAAGTTTGGAGATTCACAACACACGCCCACTATTTGTGCGATTTGAGAAGGCTGAATTACCTTTTGCACTGGTGGACAACCACAATGTTGTGATTTTGGCAGAGGGAGAACAGCACACTTACAACAAGCCAGAACCGCAGTCAGTACCGTTTGCAATGCCGCCACTGCCCACCCAGGAAGAACGGGCGGAGATGAAGATTCGACAGGCTTACAGTGCGACCGGGAAACCGAGAGAAGAGGCAAATGCCGCGTTCGAGCAGTTTCGGCAAAGTGGACAACTTCCAGCCTGGATGATGAATTTAATGCCTGGTGTTGCCTAACTATGAAGAAACTCACATTGGCTGAATTTAGTGAAAATCCTGAGTCCGTTTATGCCGCGATCGGGCGGCGGTTCCTTGAGATTGCTGCCTCTCGCCCAACTGGATTGCAAGACCCTACATTCGTCGATCGCTGCTTCGACGCAATGGAATCGGGCGATGAGGTACAGATCGACGCAGTTCTGAATGAACTCGGCGGCGACCAGGAGCGAGCCGCAATGATTCGGCTATGCCAATCGATAACCCGAAATGAGCCAGAATGAGCCTCTCACAGCAAAACAGTTGATCGCAGCCCATGCGATCGCGCAAGGGCAATCGCGCCTGGAAGCCTGTGCCGCTGCTAGATGCTCGCTGGCAACCCTGAAGCGCTGGTCGAAAGATCCACTGTTTCTGTCCGAAATTCGTGAATGCCAAAAAGGAATTTTTGATGAAGCGATCGCCATATCAGTCCAGAAATCAGTTGAAGCGATCGCTCATCTTGCGAGTATTGCCGAAAGCTCTCAGAACGAATCCGCTCGTGTTGCAGCGGCTAAAGCGATTCTAGAGCTTGGATTCAAAGGGATAGTTCATGCCGACATTCAGCAGCGCCTAGCCGTGATCGAAGCGGATATCGAAAACGGGCGCTAAAGTTTTCTTCTGGTGTTATGTCCCTCGATTGTTCTCTGCGGAGAAGCGCGATCGGGGGCTTTTCTTACTAAGGTGATCTGATGGCGCAGCGAGGACGACCGACCCGAAAGAATTTGCCCTTATCTTCAGGGGTGGGCGCACAATTAAAGTCAAGCTGAGCAGATGGAAGACTGAGGATCAACCCGTGATCGCTTCACTGTATCGGCAATGCATGAGTCACCTGACTGAAACTCACAGTGGGACTCCCGTATCTTAAGCTATTGTGACATTTTAGGTTGCTAGTCGAACCAGAAAAAGAAACACCTGTAAACAAGAGGGGCAAATGTTCTTGCCCCTCTTGTTTACAAGTTCCTGCTGCTGGTCTCCAAATCCGATGGGTTACACCTAGTAAGCTAACGAGCGGCTTGTTCCCGTCTCTCTACCGGGTGAGCGGCATTGGACGCTTTGGAATTGCAGTGGTCCTCCAGTTAATTTCAATTTCTTGGTTGAGAAGGATTGAAATGACAGGATACACAGCCTTCGATCGGTCCAGTAACCATGCCACCCGCAGCACCGCCGATCATCCCTTCTGCGGCACCTACTGGTCCCCCGAATGATCCGGTTGTGTCGCAAGTGCGCCGAGCAAAGCTCGGCTTTGTCTATCAGGTGAAAGTCCTGATTCTGGAAGCCTTGGCAAGGCACCAGGTACCGAGTGTTGCGTGAACACTGGTAACAGTGTTGGCGAAGCGTACA
>NZ_JCACCM010000060.1:0-2317 GCF_059501405.1 Myxacorys sp. | reverse complement strand
GATTGTGTCTGCGTAGCCGCCTGCTGCCGTGGGGCTGTTTGTGGGGCTGTTTGTGGGGCTGAAGGATGAACGATCGCAACTGTTACGCCCCAGCTAACCGGAACCCCGATTACCCCCGTCGCTGCCCACGCCCACCAGCGGCTTGCACCTTTTATACCAACCTTGCGCCATAACAGATAGGACCCAATACTAAGTGGGGCTCCGATCAATCCTCCCGTAAATAGTCCTGCAAAACCGCTGAGTACTAGGTCACGAGAAGTTTTTTCGGCTATGGTAGGTTGCTGGTGAGATTCTGAAATCATGGGGGGGGTAAGTTCCTGTGAGCTTAGGTGTACCTTTTCAGAGCGCTCCTAGTGTTGCGGTTAGTTTTTCAGGCGCTCACAGCCTTCAAGTCTCGAAATCTTTACGTCTTTACCTATTTATTCAGCACTGATTTAAATGGAATTCATTAAGTTTTATTTGAGACAAGCAAGCCCTAGATAAAACAGCACAATCATTGGAATTCCGGGGAATAGTTCTTTGTTGGGAGATACCTCCCAAGTGATCAAAGGATCAATCCCAAGTGATCTTCTTGAATCGGTGCTTACTGGCAGCAATGTAGCGATCGGTGCTTTGGATGTTGCGATGCCCCAAATAGCTTTTAATGTCGTATGCCGGGATGCCTTGCTCCGCCAGATGAAAGCCGCAAGAATGGCGTAGCATATGCGGGTGAATCTTCACGTCAAACTCTGCCTCGATGCCGCAACTTCCACGATCGACGCTATTGTATCCTCGTGAAGCCGTGAGCCTCGTTCCGACTGGAAAACATAAGCTCCGTTAGGAAATCGCTTGCGAACTGCTTCGAGTGCCTCGATTTCATCTGCCTGCAAATCGTGGCTACCAGAAATCCCCTTCTTACTTCGGGTGATCCAAATACTACGATCGTCGAACGAAATAGCGTCCCATTTCAAATTAGAAGCTTCGTTGGCTCGCAGCCCATGTCTAAAAAGCATCAAGACTAATGCATAGTCGCGATCGGGTTGTCTCGACTTCCCCAAGGATGCCGCTTGTAACAGTCGATTCACTTCCGACGAGGATAAATATTCACGACTGCGGTAATGGGAATTTTTCAGCCTCACGGGGCGAGTGGCAGTCTCAGGCATTAGGGTGCTTTTTGTAGCGCTTGCATTCTCATTCTATCCTTACTTCCCGGAAAAGGGTACTTTTTCGGGAAGTAGAGCAACGAGTTTACTGGGTTTCAGCCATTAGTAGGGAGCAGCCTAAAAATCAGCTTTTTTATTGATAATTGCTGTCAACAAAGTTTACACCGTTTACATTTCAGCGTTGATTAGCACTTACCCTCCGAGCAAAAGTTAAAGCATTCTTTCAAGTTTTCTTATGGCAGAGACAAATATTTGTTACGACTACGAAATTTCAGAGGTTCGCATCTACACCGATCGGGCGGGTGTTGCCAGTCAAATCGTCAAACGCTCAAACGGCAAAGCGATCGTCACCGAATCCAAGCAGGGCGATCGCGTGACCTCTTGGTCGATCACTCTTCCGATGAGCGCTTGTCGGGGTGCTTATGCAATCACGAAGGTTTTGGGAGATGAGGCATGAGCGAGCCAAAGCCAACGATCGCTTGCCGTGTGGCTTCAGAAGTCAAACAGCAGATCGATCACTTGGCAGAAAGCACCCACAGCACTGCATCAAAGATTGTCGAGACCGCGATCAAGAACTATTTAGGGTTGGGGTCCGACGATGCACCGCTTTCTCGGTTGGACGCGATCGAACAGCAGCAACTTGACCAGGCTGAAAAGCTGGCGGAACTGAGGGACACGATCGCAGAATTGCAGCAATGGCGCGAGAAACTTCGACGCCGGGGAGTATAGCTACTTACTAAGGCGGTAACTGCCTATCCGTGAGGATTACAGCGAGAAAACAGCAAGATCGATCGGTGAACAGAACTTGAGAAAACTTGAGATTCAAAACCGGATTTGAGAGGCGCGATCGGCGAGGGGATGTTGACAAATGTTGACATTCAAACCCGAATTTTAGAGGCGCGATCGCGGCTTTCTCAATCCGCTTCAGTTCTTGGTACGAGAGCGAATAGCCTTCACGAAGCTGCGAAAATCCTCGGTTAATTCGGGTTCCTCCCAATACTCAGGAATCAGCATGAATTGAAAATTCACCCATTCAAAGGAGGCTTTGTCTTCGCTGTAGTTTCTGGTGGCGTATAGTGCGGTTGCGATCGCGTTTCTAGGTTCTGTTGACATTTGAGATACTAGACTTAATCGGAAATAGGCAGTAGTCGAAGCCAGACAACAAGAGGCTTTCA
>NZ_JCACCM010000059.1:0-2355 GCF_059501405.1 Myxacorys sp. | reverse complement strand
CCGGGCACTGCAGAGAATCACCTTATTCATCTCTCCATTATGCAACGCCAAAAATTGATACGTCCAAGAGGAGTGATTGCCTGCCCAATCTAAAGCCGTCAGCGTTAAAACTGTACTCCCTAACCGCTAGATGCACCCCTCAGGGATTAGTAGGCTTAAGTCGCTGCACCAACTTCTCTAGCTCTTCCTTTCCCGCATGACTTAAATAATCAAGAGTCTGCTTTTGCATGGCATAGTAGTGGCGTTCATTAGCTACGATTGGTGGCTTGATCTCTCGCCCACTGAGAGGAGGCTGTAAGTAAAAACAGTTCTCCTCGCCCAACTGTTGCCTCAAGGCATAATCTGTAACCAAATTATTGCCTGTAAATAGAGCGGTCAGCGAGAGTAGTTGCCATGATCCTAAACCCCACTGCCGAGATTGAGCAGCTGAGACTTTTTGCACATCTCGGCCTGTGTTCACCTGAACCACCACGATATCTTTTGGCTCTACCCTTTCAGGTGGTGGTGGACAAGGAAGATTCCATTCTGGAAAATCATGATTCCATCTCAGTCGTTCAGCTAGTCCACACACTCCGGGATTTCCTGCAATAAATCCACCATCAATCAACGGTATTGTCTCGATCAGCTTGCCATTGCGTCTATATGGTGCGGTAGTTCGACTAGGTCCTGTCTTGAGATGATCCTCAATCGCTTTCCTGTCACTAAGCAGGTGTGCAGGAAATACTCCTGGATAGGCACAAGATGCTCGACAAATTTCCCAGGCAGGAATATTTGCGTGCTCTGCTTTAGTATTTTTGAAGATAACCGCAGCTTGATTCCAAATGTCGTAGGCAGTGACAATCAAGGGCTTTTTAAGTTCACCGAACCGAACGTCTCGTCCAAGGCGGTGCTGAATAACACGTTCTAAACCAGAATCATCAAATAAAGTACGACTGAGTCCATCTCGAAAAATCTGTCCAATCTTACGTGGCAACCAATTCCAAAAATTAGGGAATATATCAATACCGTCTTGAATATAAAACCCTAAAAGCTCTTTTGCAGAAAAGCCTTGCGCTAATCCTAGTGCTAATAGACTACCTGTGGAGGTGCCTGCAATCAAATCAAAGTGTTGTCCTAGAGGCGCACCCAGTTCCTTCTCAATTTCAACTAGAATCGTTGCACTAACGACACCACGAATACCACCACCACTTAAAGCAAGAATTTTGTAAAGGCTCATGAACTTCTTTGATTAACTCGGGGAAGCTAGTGGTTCAAGTTTTAATTGGTAGAGACACTAGCTTTCACAAACTAGCCTCATTCGGCTCACGTCCCCGGAAGCTTTTATATTTCTTCACTAAATAGTTCTAATCAAGGGAAACGGAAACTATCGCTCTACCCTCAGCACCTTCAGTAGCAAACCCTTCTACATCAACCTCACTAGGATATTCAGCTTTCGTATGGAACGGAAAATGACGGGCTACATTGAAGGGACACTATTACCGAGAATTGGGAAGAGCAATGAGCCTGACTCAGGTTATTACTATCAAAATTGTGATTACAATCTGCTTTTGGTGCATACCGTTGCTGTTGGGGCCAAAGCCACTCTTTCAATGGATTGGTGTGCCATTCCCTCAACCAGAGGTTTTTGTCCGGTTATTAGGAGCAGCTTATGCCGCTCTCGTAGTTGCTTACTATCACGGACTGATAGAGGCAAGAACAACGGGTTCAGCAGTAACAACCGTTCGGATGGGGTTGGTAAGTAATGGCTTTGCCGCTTTGATCCTTGGTCTGTATGGAGTAGGTGGTGCTTGGGCAAACTGGCCGCCTTTAGCCCAAGCGTATATGTGGATTCCATTGATGGCAGCTAGTCTAATTACGATCGGGCTTTTAGTCACTGGATGGAATCAAATTACAGCTTCTGCCCCTAAACCGAAATCATAAGAATTGTTGGAAATAAAACCTATTTATAAGCAATGAGCCCTGGCTCTTGGCATGACTTCGGACGCAGCAAGTCGATCGCTAGCTTATGACTAAGTTTAATTCTGCTGAATATGTCACCTATAACTGCTCATATCGCAATCGGCTCCATAATGAACCGCCTGCACTTTGACTTCTGCGTTCACATCAGCGCACCATTGCCCATGATTGAGCCAGACCATGATGGGGTGATAGAAGCGCGCAATCGCTATTGCCAGAAAGCTTACTATAGCGATCGAGATTAGCAGCGCAATCGCTAGGTTTTTAGGGCGAATAGTCAGAGGCGATGGTCGCTGGCTCATGAGGGGATGGCAGAAGGGGCGGTTTGATTATGCCCCTAAGCAGGCAGGGCTAGTTTATTGACCGTAGAAAAAGCAGAATAGCGTCGATGTTTCTGCC
>NZ_JCACCM010000058.1:0-46200 GCF_059501405.1 Myxacorys sp. | reverse complement strand
GTTGCTTTAACGATTGCCCCATCGCTAGAACAGTTGACGATACGTTTAATTTTTCGGCGTTGCATAATGGAGAGATGAATAAGGTGATTCTCTGCAGTGCCCGGAATGCCAGTCTACTCACATTCGGAAGAATGGAAAACGCAAAGACAAGCAAAATCATATCTGCGTGGACTGTGGGCGACAGTTCATCGATAGCTATGACCCCCCTCAAGGCTACTCGGAGGACGTCAAACGAGAATGCTTGCTGATGTACACGTACATTTAATGTGCGAATGTACACAGACATGGGTGGGCTGAAAGGGCAATTCGTCCTGTTCGCCATCCCTCATCGATTGCGTTGCAATCGCCTTCCCAGACATGGGTGGGCTGAAAGATGCCTTCACGAAGACATTTCTCTTTTAGCTCAGTGTTGCAATCGCCTTCCCAGACATGGGTGGGCTGAAAGACTCCATAGCGAAAGTCGTTTTTGTCGTTGCTGAGTTGCAATCGCCTTCCCAGACATGGGTGGGCTGAAAGTTTACTGCGCGATCGCGTTTCAACTATAAAACCTACGTTGCAATCGCCTTCCCAGACATGGGTGGGCTGAAAGATTTCAAGGCTGCGTTCATAATATCTATTCAGGAAATTTCAGATTTATGTACCTGTAGCATCCTAAGCATCACAAGAAATTGCGTTGCTCCAGCTACTGTAAATGGGGAGGACTGAAAGGCGCATCTTAATGGCATGATGCAATGAAACTAGCGTTGCCATTGAAGTGCAAAAAAGATAGAGAAAGAGATTAGCCATACTCTTATTTGTTGATCAAGCTTCTACTCAAGCAACGTTTGTTGAGCTGGAATAATGCACAATTAGCACGGAACTGATTTACGGTTCAGCAGACCACCTACACCGACACCAATCTGCAAGTTTTCAAACAACCTAGCAGAAATTGTTCGAAGCGACATTAATGTGCGAACCGTGAGATTAACGACAAATGCGACATTAATGTGTGAATAGCAAGAATCTATTGATTAACGACATTAATGTGCGAAACTACAGCCGAAACGCCAAAAATCGTCGAAAACGACATTAATTTGCGAATCGCGACATTTAATGTGCGAATGTACATATGGAGCTAAGCGGATTCGAACCGCTGACCCTCTCAATGCCATTGAGATGCGCCTCTCAATCATGCCTCCTGAAGCCCAATTCTGTAAGCACTCTATTTATGAAGGGGGATTGACCCTTGCATAGAGTTGCATAAAGAAATGAAGCCTTTAATCGTCAGAAAGAATTCTAATAGTTGCATTATCAGGTGGAACTATGATAATGATTCTTATTCTCTTACATGGGGTAAATACTCTGACCCTTCTGATAGAGCTAAGCTTGAATTAGCAGGTAAGTTAATCTACCAGGATTGCTTAACTAACAACTTTGATACTTCTCTCAATAAATATAAATGCTGGCTATTAGGGATTGTTCCAGACGTTAATAGTTACTCTAAAGTTAAGTGCCCCTCACTAATCACACTTTTAGAAGAACGTCTAGAGAATCTATACAGTAGTGCTGATCAATCAGTTCTGAATTTATTAAAGCAGTATAAAATCTCTGTTGATAATCCCTGTAAAGCTAAAGACTTTCTAAAGTGGATTCAGAATAGAGGAGTAGCTACATCCACTCAGAAACGCTATCTAGCCGTTCTACAAGTAGTTAGAAAAGATTTATTCGGTCATCTGAAGGTTAAATTAGAAGGTAAACCTAGACCTAGACCCCTTACTATTGAACAAGTACATAGATTTATAGCTGAATTAGAACGATCTCCTAACTACTGCCATTATGTAGACTTCTTTCTGTTTTTATTTAATTCTGGACTCAGGATTAATGAAGCTATAGGTCTTAGATGGCAAGACGTTGATTTAGATAATAGAGAGATTCAAGTTTATCAATCTCTAATAAGAAATAGAGGTAAAATCTCAACTCGAATTAGAAAAACCACTAAAACTTCAAAGCATAGAGTAGTTCCCATCAATAATAAAGTATGTGACATTCTTACTAATAGAAAGTCTAAGGATTCAAAAGGCTCAGACCTAATATTCTTATCTCATAAAGGTAAACCAATTGATGACCATACTCTAAGTCAAAGATGCTGGAGAATAACTTTAGAGAAGTCAGATATTCCACATCGACCTATGAGAGTAACTAGAAGTACTTTTGTTAGTCATTGTGCTGCTTCTGGAATGGAGCCTGCTAATATTGCTCAGATTACAGGTCACGATGTAAAGATTCTATATGAGAATTATTTAGGGGCAATCAATAAACCCATTCTACCTGAACTATAATTAGGCGTACAAAAGGAGATAAATAGTATGAAAGTCGAAATCAATTTAGATTGTGACATGAATCTATGTTTAACTTACCTACTTTTTGCAGTAGCGGCTGTAGAGATTGAGCCTCCTAAGGAAGACAATACGCTTATCTGCTACGAAAGGGATGTTGAAGGTAAGCCTCAAATTATGAAAATCGAAATAACTCCCTCAGAAATTGATGAATTAGATGAGCAGAGAATTAAATGGTATTTACAACGTAAGGATAGTTTAAAGAAGTCCCACTAATAAAATGATTGAATCTGTGGGTGTTGATTACGTTAAACTTAGAGTTATTCGCCTCCTTAATTAACCATGAAGATTCAAATAGATATCGACTCTGATAATACTCCTGTAGCTTGTGTACTCTTTGAGGTTAGTCTAAGAGGTATTTTGGGTGTAGATGAACTTGAAAATGATTTAAGTTTTAATTTGGAGGGTAAAGAAATACATATTTCTGAGAAATTAACAGTTGAAGAACGCCGTTATTTCAGGAAATGGTTTGAGAATTGGATTTACAGATATATTGCGAAGGAGATGCCCCTAATTGATCTTAAGAATCGCCCACATTCTTAAGCACCATTAAATCTAAACTTTGAGAGTAAATAAACCTACTCTCTTTTTTATGTATAACTTCCTGAACTTCTGTATCAGCTTCATCCAGTCAATTATTAATACTCTAAAAGTTAATCCATTAATCACCTTATCTATCATCTTCCTATTCGTCGATAAGACCCTATTCATAGCCTTCCTAACTGGAGCTATAGGATTTACATTAGGTGTAGTTAGTGGACGTTCTGACGGTATTCTAAGTACATATCAGACTGATGAAGAAACAGTACAGCAAATACTTTCAGAAGTTAATTCGCGTCGTTCAGAATTCTATTTAGATGAGGATGAGACTGATATATAAAAATAGAGAGAGAGTTAAGCCTCTACCAAAAGTACTTAACTCTCTCCAGTTATCCCTTAGATTATGCATCAGTGAGGCTTCAATCATCCCACTGAGTTCTGTCAACTTGATACCAAATTACTACATCAGATATATTACACGCACCTTGACTGCACCTGAAAAATACTGTAACGGGATTGCCATGCTGATTAAAAGCAGGCAGGAAGTTAAATGACTCCCAGTAAACAGTTCTTATATTGGCTGGAAAAGAACCATCAAACATAATGGCTTCATCAGTTATGTCATCGAGATAAACTCTAAAGGAAGTTGCCTCTGAAGTCGTAATCTTAAAGGCTAGGACTGGTTTTCTTGATCCCCCCGTCACGACAATATCATCAGGAACTCCAAATTCTAACTCTTGATTACTATTTGAGCCTGTACCAGTAAGCGGAAAAGATGCATCAGAAAGGACTTGGTAGTCAGCAAGAGAAGTACTATTAGCCATAGAATCTGCTCCAATCTGTTAACTGCTTCTAGGCTAGATTCTTAATGAATTAAGTACATTACCCACATGGGTACTATTCAATAGGTTGAGCTATAAGGAATGAATTTAACTTCCAGACACCCCTATATATTGAAGTAAAGGAATCTACTAAATCTACATGTAGTTAGTGTAGTTATCTTGTAATATTTTTAATTTTTGAAATGTAGATGTAATTAAACCTCAATTAGAGAGTTACTAATTGAGGTTCTTTTATTGGCAGTTATAACGCCCACTTTCTAAATATCAATCCTGATAAATTCATGAATATGGGAGTAAAAACATATCCTTAATCAATATTTATAAAACTGAATAATTCGGATGAATACTACTTTAAATTTAAAAGATTCTATTCTCGCTAAAAATCCTAATGCTGATATAACCATTATTTCTAAACTTACAGATTTAATTGAAAAGCATAATATCAGTTGGGTTCCTAGTTCAAGTAAAACTGGAAGCTACTTTATTATGAGTGAGCTTAGTATAGCTAAAGGACTTACTAAGGATGATTATCAAAAGCATTGGGCTTGTGAAAAGAAAGAATCGACGACATCCGAAGAAGGGATGTCGTCAGAATGCAGCCCTAGCAACACTTCTGACAACCGCTATCAAAGAGCGGTCGTCAACCCTAACCTTAAGCCAAAACCTGTAAGACCTTCTGAATCCACGAGTTCTGAAAAAGGGAACCCGTCACTACCTGGTAAAAGCTTCAAGTTAGAAGGTGCAAAACTTAAGACTTTTAAGAGACTCTACCTTGAATGTACAGGTAAAGACTTAGGAAGAATTAATTCTATTTGGGTTGGCGACTTTGAACATGCCTACAGCTACTTAGTTCAAGGATCTACAGAAGCGGCTCAAGGTTTTCAATCCTTAGGTTCTGATGCGATCACTCAAGCAGCCCTAGAGCCTATTGAAGATGTGACTCGTAGAGAGCTTAATGGGATTGGCCTTTCTGAGGAACAGATTCAGGATCAACTTCTATTACTCTGCAATCACGGTTACTACAAACTGGAACCAGAACAGAGTGTAAAAGACTTTCCTCAAAGTAAATGTGTAGTTAGAAGGTTTGACCTAGTTCACAAACGTCCTGACAAACACAAACGTAAAGTAGTTACAATCTACGAACTGAAGAGAAACGTAATTGATCTCTGTGACGTTATCACTACGATTGAAGCTAAGCGCTATGTAGAGCTAGGCAAGTTAGCTTACAACACTGAGCATGTGAAGCTAATTATGGTCGCTCCCTTTGGTGGTACTCAAGAAGCCTGTATGAAAGCGGCTGAGTATGGTATTGAAATTATGACCCTTCAAGTTTTAAGTAATGAACTAATGAAGTCAGCTTTAAGGAAGCATCCATTAGATCCTTACTTTGTAACTGAAACATTAGCTAAGAAGTTTGAAAAGATTCTATCTAACCCTGCTTTACCTGCTGCTAAGCCTGCACCTATTCTAAAGTCTGCTTAAAATAAAACCTAAATTAAATTCTGAACCCTTCTATTAATTAGAGGGGTTTTTATTGTATTTACCCTTATATCTATTTGTATCTAATCATATTCAATTAGATATATTCTGATTCTTTTTAACCTTCACCTATTGCTTTTATGGATTCATTTATATACTATTAGATAAGAAAGGAGAAAAAAGTATTCATTTGTATTAAATTAGATATGTCACTAATTGAAGGTAATTTAGAGGAATTAGAAATGAGTTCAAATTTATTTGTTGGTTTTGATATTGGCAACTTACATTCTCGTGTTTCAGCTAATGAGTTCAAGAATATGAGTGAGAGCTATGTACTTGAATTAGAAGCAGGAACTTACCCTAAAGCATTCAAATGCATTAAAGATAGTAGTGACTCTAAATTTTGGGAGAATAAAGAATTTCTAGTTGGTAAGCCTGCATTAGATTTTAATCCTAAAAGAGGGGATAGAGTTCTAGATGATAATGACCATAAAGCTAAATTGGCTCTACCACTTCTTGTAGCTTTAGTGTGGGAGAAGATTGAGACTGAAGACACTTTAATTCAATTAGGTATATCAGTTCCTAATGCTTCAGCACTAGAAGATAAGGTTATAAGCCACTTAAAAGGAAGGTTTAGATTTGAGTTTAATGGGGTCAAGAAAACTTTTCAGATTAAAGTAGTTAAGGTTTATTTTGAAGGTCAAGGTGTCATCAAGCAGCAAAAAGGAATTGATAGAAACATTCTAATGCTTGACTTAGGTTCAGACACCTTAATTGTTTCTCAGTTTGAAGGTTACGCCTGTAAGAATAGTATCCCTTTAGAAAGTGCTGGAGTCCGTTCATTAATCACTAATATCATCGGCTCTCCTGAAATTAACTCTCCTAAATATCTAGGTAAGACTCCCACTTTTCAGGAAGTTCTAGATATGTTTGAACGTAATACTCCTTATGTAATTGACGGTGTAGAAATTACAGAGCTTGTCAATAAGTTAGCCCTTACTTGGATCACTGAAGGACTTAAGGAGAGTAAGAGAGTGATGAAGAATGCTTTCCTTGATTCAAGCTCTTTAGTCGCTACAGGAGGAGGATGTGAGATTCCAGTAGTTAGTGACTTTCTAATTAGTAACGGCTTCAGAGTCGCTTCTAATCCCATCTGGGATAACGCTGATGGAATGGTGCGAGCAGTTGGTCAGAAGTTTGAAACTAGTATTACTTTAGGGAATTTCAATAAAGCCAGAACTAAAAAAGCTTCTAAAAAGATTAGTAATGTAGTTGATATCAAATCTAAAGCAGTTGAGGTACAGATTAATGGCTAATCCAGTATCTCAAATGAAAGTTAATCAAGAGATGATCAATCGGGTAAAGCAGAAGTGTAATCCTAACTTTATTGGAAATGATAGGCAGTTTATTGAATGGCTTTTAACTAATATTGATGCAGGTATTCACCCCTTTTCTCAGACTATAACTGACAGTCATATTAAGGAAGCCCCTGAAGTCATAGAGGAGGAAGTAAAGCAGACTGGTTGGCAAGATGATGAAATGTAGATAACCTAAAAAGTATAATTCCGTCTCCACAATGATGTGGAACCCAGACCATACGGTACTTTCAGACACAAAAAAAGACCCTGTAAGAATTTAATTCTTACAGGGTCTTCTGATTTATGAAGGTTACGGCTACTACCTCCATCTGCCATTGACACGAGGAGATGCAGTTGCTTAACTAGCAGAGCAGGTTTCCAGCTACCCATTATTCTCTGCGGCAAGGCAGTCTACAGCTACTTATGGATTTCAGTTCATTTGAAGAAAATATAAGGAAGACAGGATTCCCCCTTGAGTTCCGCATTGCTGAGATTCTGAGAAAAGCAGGATGGAGTGTCATCAACAACCGATATTATGCGGATGACTTGACTGGCACTGTCAGAGAAGTTGATTTAATTGCTTATAAAGTTAGAAAAGTTAGAGACTTTCAACTCTTTACAAGTATTGTTATTAGCTGCAAGAAGAGCGAAGATTGTCTTTGGGCTCTACTTTCAAAAGATATTAATATCAACGATGTGAATACTGATTGGAAACCTATTCATGCTTGGACAAACCTCAAGGCATTAGAGTTTGTAATGTCTCAAGAAGGCTGGAAAGATGAATACTATAGCTATGTTGCTGAAAAAGGAGTGACTCAGTCTATACGCATTCCTGAAGTAGATATTTTTGCTTTTCAGACGATGCTGAAAATAGATAAGGATAAAAATAATGAGAAAGGAAAAGCAAAAAACGATACTCCTATTTATGACTCTATAGTTGGTTTAATGAAGGCTCAAGCTTATGAGATGTCTTCTCTTCCTAAAAATGATAGACCTAATCGAATCTACCAATTTAACTTAGTGTCTATTATTGATTCTGATCTGATTAGGCTTCATTTTGAAGAAGATGAAATAAAGGGATCTGCGGTAGAGCAAGATCACCATGTTGGCAGGTATATTCTTAACGGAGAAGCCACATTTGCTCATGTCCACTTTATTAAAGCTGATGCTTTTGAAGGCATCTTGAATGATTATGATTCACTTCATGAAGCTAATGCTTCCTTCTTCCAAAATGCCTATGATGACTTCTATAAAAATGTTTTGGATGATTATAAAAGAAGAAAAATATTTCATAAAGAATTTTCAGAAGCGATAAAACCTATCATTAATTACAGAGTAAAAGTAGAAGATGGTGAGGAATTATTTATTTACTTAAATAAGCCCGATGAATCAGGATGTTTGAAAATTGAATTAGATCTGAACGAAACTCAAGTGCAGGAGCTGAATGAATTTCCCTTCCTTATCAGTACAACAGAGGAACTACTTAAAAGCCTTTACCATTATGAAGGGAAATTTAAATTTGTGACACTATCATTTTGAAATAAGTGTTCTCTTCAAACAGAAAAGGTTTAGATTTTCAGCTCCACAATCTCCAGGAGTTCAAACCAGCTATAGGTTCTAGTCTTTATCTAAACATTTCTCAAGCAGCTCATTGATCAGAATGAATAGTAGTATCACTAACTGAATGAGTTTCATCTCTTAACTCAGTAAATGAACCCAGAAAATTCCATCAGTGAGCACCTTCTCTGTAAAAGACTTATGGCTGAGCCAATATTTTCCTAAGTCAGGATCTCCACCCCAATTCTTTTCATATCCTTGTGGGTAAAACTCCCCGTAGGAATCTGAAAAGTGCCAACTTACAGGAGCACCCTTACTATCTAGCCTCACCCCATCCACACAGACAATATGACCACTAAGGGTGAGGTAGGTATGGATAATGGCAGGCTTATTCTCTTTTAGATGAGCTATCAGTTTATAGACTGCCTTCCCTACAGCACCCCAACCTTCTACAATAATCAGTTCATCCTTAGCGCCATACACTTCAGTTAATTCTCTAATGACTCCAGGCTCACGGCGATTTAACCCACGATCAGCACATCTCTGCACTAGTTCATCTTCAAATTGTGCAAACCTAGAAGCATAAGTCTGATTCCTAGACTTCTTCAAATAGACTAAGCACATAGCTAGAGAAGTCATATTGCAGGAGCTATCAGGATGCAGTCTATTATCTAGTTGTGGAAATAGCGGAAAATTAGGAAGTAAAAATTCACAAGACATATTATTTTCTCTTATAAATAAACAATAAAAAAGCCAGAGTAGTTATTACCCTGGCCTCTATGAAATTAGTGGACTGTCTATTTGTGTTTAATTTCCTGAACAGTGTCATTGATTCCATCAACCTTTTTGGTCAATCTATCAATGTCTTCTCTATTGTGATTAGAAGTTCTGACTAGATCCTCAACACCAGAAGCTAGTTTTTTCATTGAATCAGCATTCTCAGATTGAGATTTAATAAAGGATTTGAACACATCTTTGATTCCTAGCCAATTAGCCACAACTACTAAGCCTAAAGTGCATAGAATGACACCTAGGCCCACACCAGCAGTATTTTGAAGTACTGCATCAATTACTTTGGCTTGAGTGTCAGCTTGAACTGCAATGTATGTTGTGCCTGAACTTGCTCGTCGATCAAGATTGATTTCAGTAGGGCCACTTGATTTTTCAGTAACTAAAGTTGTATTGTCGGTAGAGGGTTTTGATTCCATTAAATTTAAGTTTTGATTAAATAGTTGCAGCTAACAGAAGGCTGTAGGACACTAACAGGAGCATTTCCGCCATTAGCATTTACAGAAATATCAATAGTGTTGGCTTGAATATTTGCATTAGCATTTGCAGCATTTAAGGAGATACCTGTCCCATTTCCATAAATGCCAATGTTAGAGCCTGAAGTTTCAGTGTCGTAGTGGTAATCGGGTGCTCCTGCTGGCCCACTACCATCAACTAATCGACCCCCATTTGAATCACTTCCAAATGCAGGAATTACTAAGTGATGTCTATGCCCTGGATCGAACACACCATGAGCATGTCCAGGATCATTTAGACCGTGACTGTGAGGTATTTGATTCAGAACGTGACTATGAGAATTCTGAGTGGTTGAGTGATTGTGTAAGGGCATCTGAGACACACTTAGAGAAACAGTCTCAGCCCCAAACCTAGCTCCGATTGGTCTAGCTGTAGAGGAACCTACTAGTGTTTGACCTCGTAAATCAGGTACTCTGAAGTTTAAGTTTGAGTCTCCAACTTGATTAAACTGAGTTCCGATCGCTGCAAATAAATCAGGGTATGCAGTTCTCAAGTAAGAAGCGCCATTACAGGCTAAAAAGCCATCTTCTACAGACGTTCTGAAAGTAGGTTTGATATCTCCACTTAAGTAGGGTGATGCTTGAGCAGGTAGACTTAATGTTTTAACCTGTTCTAAGACTTGATAGCGTAGGTCTGAGATTTGAGAAACGGTACTAGCTCCACTTGAAACTAGACCTAACGCTACACCTTCATTTGGCAGGCTAGAGGCTTGTTGAACTACACCGTTCTTACTGATGAAAACATAACTGGCACTACTGGGAGGTACGTTAATGCTTCCAGGACTAAAGTTGACAATTCCAGTAGGAGTTAAGACCGAGCCTCCTGAATAATTGACACTCAAGCCTGTTCCGATACTCAACTTGATACGATTGTAAAAACCGTAGAAGAGAGCTTTAATTTGATCAGGAGCATCATTAAGCCAGTCATCAATAACTTTCTGACCGTGACCGAAAACTTCAGTATTACCATCTAGAATTGGAAAGCCACTAGCATTAGCTAAAGCCTCAGTCCAGATGTCATTATTCTTAATTGTTACCATTTTAATCTATATATATTTAATTAAAAAAGACCCTAGAAATTAATCTAGAGTCTCTACTTTCAGCACCTTTAATTAAGGTAATTCTTGATAGGTTAAAGTTACTGTGCCTGTAATATTTCCGGTTCCTGCAATAGCTTTTGTATACAGACCTAAGGCACTATCAGAGATTTCCTCATCGTAGTCATAATTAATAAAAGTACGTCCACCTACAGTAAAAGAAGTAAATGTAGGGGTATCTAAAGGGGTATCCAAACCATTATCCTGATAGATAATTCCAGATTCAAAATCCCAATCAATTCCACCACTCAGAATCAAAACATTTAATCTTTTGATTTTGATTCTACCTGCAAAAGGTTTAGCGGTTCTTTGAAATTTAGATATAGTATTTCCAGAAAGTTCCATTTCTAAAGTGTAGACAGGAGCTACCTTTTGCCTAAAAGATTCAATAGAGGTTAAGATTTTAGCTACTCTAAGAGCCCCTGTAGTTAAAGTGTCGTTTACAATTCCAGTTGGAAATAGGGTACTTAATTCAATAGGGCTAACGTCAGCAGGAATTAGAAAATCAAACTCTAAGTAAACTACCTCGTCACTTGTAAATTTGAGATGATAGCTGACCTCTTCAGAGACAGATAATTCAATATTAACTACTCCAGAGGTAATATTAAAGATGTGACTCTTTACCGTCATCAGACTATTGGGAGTAGTGGAATCTAGAACCTTAGGGTTATTTAATTTAATCTCTAGAGTGCCACTTAAAGGAGTTAGGGCTGAGTCTGTAATGGTTCCTAGTATTTGTGTCATTATGCTCCTGAACTAGCTCTCATAGCACTTGCAGCCTTTAACTGAAGCACAATATTATTAAATCCACACTCTTTTAGAATCTGATTTACTTCATCCATTTCTTCAGGAGTAATGTAATCTTTTAGTTCTTCTAATAGATCATCCATAAAGAAAGCTAGGGCATCTTCAATTCTAGTAATTAAAACTACCTGCTCTAATTTATTGAAGCTCTGAGCGATTGCTAGACTATCTTTACTCAAATAGAAGCTTTTCATATAAAGTTGACAACCTAAAAGTTTCTGAACTAATAGATTCCAATCTTTAATGATGACTTTGTTTAGTTCCACCTGTGCAGCTTCTAATTCAGCAAGAGTGGGAATAGGTCTTTCATCCATCCAAGTGAGTCCTGAAAGTTCATTTCCTCTCAAAGCAAATTCTGCCCCTGGTGCTAAATACATGAGGCATTCTACTAAATTAATTTTCATACTTTTTATTAAGCGGCTATTTCCATTAGGGTGATTGTGGAGGTTGAAGCGCTGTTAACTTGTGCGGCTACAGATCCTACTCCGGTTGTATTTGCTATAAAAACTCTATATTCTAGTAGTCCAGTAAGATGATCAGAATCTAAATGATTTGAACTAGATGAGGTTATAGCCCCCGTGTTTGAAGTACTAATAAAAGCATTATCATTGGCGATTAGATTTAAGGTTGTGTAGGTTCCACCATTTTGTCTTCTTTGGAGTCGAAGACCTACCCAAGTATTTCCAGATTGGTAGACTCCATTGATACTAACCAAAATCAGTATTTCACTAGAAGCAAATTGAGGGGTGATTGTAAGTCCAACTCCCGTATCAATAAAAGTACTGGAAGTTGTAACAACAGAAGTTGCTTGATTCATGTACTTCACTTGAAGGACTTTACCTCCAGCCCCAAATGCAGGCTCATATTGAGAACTTGCACTACTGTATTGCAAGACCTGTTTATCAGCAGGGGCAGTACTACTTACATTTCTACCTTGAATCTTATTAGCATTATATTGAGCCGTAGCTGGATCAACCCCTAATGCTGTTCTAGCGGCTGAAGCTGTAGTAGCTCCTGTACCTCCATTACCAACAGTGAGAGCAGTTCCTAGAGTCAATCCGCCATTAATTACACTGATGCTTCCATTACTTACAGATAAATTTGAATTACTGAGCGTCAAATTACTAGTGAAAGTTTTAGCTCCAGTAATGGTTTGAGTACCTGACAGTTGAACGTTAGCTTCAGTAACCGCTCTCCAACTGGTAGTTGCTAAATCATATTTTAGATATTGACCATCAGTAGGAGCCGTACTACTTACAGAAGTTCCTTGTAACTTATTTGCGTTAAATTGTGCCGTGTTTAAGTTGTAGGGTGCTGCCAAATCTACAGCCGTTCCACTAGTACCTAAAAACTTGAGAGTTCCATTATTTGCAAATAGAACTACGCCATTAGTAGGATTAGTTGTAGGGGCTGTAGTGGCATTTGTGATTCCAATGACTCCCCCACCACCACCAAACTGAGTAGAAGTACTCCCAAATTGAACCCCTGAACCAGCAAAGAAGGCAATGGAGTTTGAGATGAATTGACCATTGACATCAAATCTACTTCTGACTGCCCCATCACTACCTCTTTTAATTTCAAGAATGTTAGCAGTACTGGAACTTGAGTTAGGGGCAAGAATTAAAGCTGGAAGAGTATCGCTATCAGATTTAACATCCATTTTGGCGGTTGGAGTTGAGAAACCAATTCCAAAACCCCATCGACCGTTACCTGTCAGATGACATAATTGAGTGCCATTAGATCTGACTGTTAGATAATTTCCACTAGTTGTTCCATCTGAGGTATTAAGGAAAATACCTTGAGCAGCAGTTTGACCATTACTTTTACTCTTCAGGTCGATACTTAAAGCTGATGAGCCTGCATCATTATTGTCTGCTCCTACTGGCTTCTCATGGGCGATCTTTAAAGTACCGTGAGAATATTCCTGTCCAGTAAATTGAACAGCACTGAAGTCAGGGTTGCCCGAAACAGCATTAAAGGCACTTACATTATCTCCAGAACCAGTTGTACAGATTGCCGCTAGAGTGTGATCACCACTAGTATTTCCTGAGTAGACAATATTAGTCTTCCTCGCTGTAAGAAGATTTCCGGTTGCAATAGTTAAATTCGAGTTAAAGGTTTTAGCTCCTGTAATAGTTTGAGTGGAACTCAAATCTACATTATTCTCGGTAGTAGGTTTCCAGCTAGAGGTAGCTGAATCGTACTTCATGTACTGTTTATCAGTAGGAGTTGTTGAACTTAAATTGACACTTTGTAGTTTAGTCGCATTATATTGTGCGGTATCAGGATTCAATCCCAGGTTAATCTGAGCTTGACCTTGAGTATTAGCCCCTGTACCCCCACTAGTAATACTAAGGGCATTAGTTAAGGATAAAGTGCCACTCAGATTTAAGTTATTAAATGCTTTAGTGCCAGTAATCGTTTGAGTAGAAGTTAAATCTACATTATTTTCACTAGTTGGTTTCCAGGTATTAGAAACAAAATCATACTTGAGATACTGTTTATCTTCAGGTAGGGCATTACTAACAGCTTGACCTTGAAGCTTATCAGCATTCCATTGAGCCGTAGTATTACCAACTTGAGCAGCCGTTACAGAGTGGGGATTACTAGTATCAGAAGTGTGAGCCGTATGAGTGGAAGTTCTAACCAAGTCACCTTTAACTTGATTTACTGTAGCTTTACGTGAAGTTCCTTCTTGTTCTACAAAAAGAACATCACTATCATTAATACTAGGAGCAGGGTCTAATGCTTCTAGTTTCTTTAAAATAATTTCAGCCATATTTTTTATTTAATTTCTAAAGCTTTATCTTCATCAGTTGCTAATACGAAGTCATCGTTGAAGGAGAGAACATAGTAATAAGCTGATGAGAATCTTGTGTCATCAAAAATAATTGAAGATCGACACCAAACAGGAGCAAATAAATCCTTAATTCTAGCGGCTAATTTAGCTGAGTCACTATCTTTACTTCTAGTCCTCATGATGATGTCAAAATCCCAAGCTACAGTACCGATCGGATCTCCAACTCGTGAATAGCCAACTAAGAAGGACGTTCCAATTTGAATAAAGTGCTCTACACCTAAAGTATCTAAAATGAAAGATAGAACTCTAGCTGAACCTTTATTTATCCAAATGCCAATATTTCTATAGGAGTTATCTAATAAGGTTCTCTTAGCTTGTTCACTCCAAGTAACATCCCAAACGTCAATCCAACCAAGCATCAGGGATAGATAGTCTAAGTACTTAGCATCACAAGTTAGGGGATCTAATTGAAGTCCAAAGTTATCAACTTTAGATTTAGTTTCTACTAATAATTCATCCCAGTAGAAAGTTAAAGCATCACTAACACCATCTTCTAGATAGGTATCAGGTAGTCTTGAATAAACAGGTCTTCCACTATTCCAGGCTTTATAGGTCATGAAGGTTCACCCACTCCTTTTAATGTGGTGAAGATATTATTGTCCTCATCTACAAACGTCATGTATAGATTAAAAGCTTGAGGTAGGGAATAAGCGTTAGGCATTGGAATATTCAAACTTGCATCATTCAGCTTAAGTTCCTCAATATACTTAATTCCTTTAGCAAATCGAAGCTCATACTGCACTTCTTGAATTAGGACTGAAGCACCAACTTCGAATTTAGTAGGAGATAAATATGATTTATAAATTTCCCATAATTCGTCAGCTAACGGTAGAATTTCAACCCCATTAAGAACTTTAATAATCAATTCTCCTGAGATCTCAACTAAGTTCATAGGAGAGACATTCAGTTGAGTCCCTAACATCAACTTAAGGTTAATAGACTGACTGACCTCTTGAATTTGAGCGGGATTAGCTGGACTTCCACTAGCATCTAGACAGAATAGATGAACTTCACCAGGAGCATAAGTAATTTTATCTGAACCTAATAGTCCGATCGCTTTACATCGAGAACCATTACCTAGAATAGTTTGAGCTAGTTCCTCAAAGTCATTAGCACTAACAGGATTTCGAGTATTAAGGGCTCTTAAAGCTCTGTTAATAGTTTCTTCAATAGTTTCACTATTAGCTCCACCTTGAGCCTTAATGTCGTTATTAACAGATGATAAGAAGGCTAATGGTTGTAGATATTGATTGAGGGTATATGACTCAACATTGTATTGATCCCCTACTTCTCCAGCCGTAGCACTCACAGAACCTATAATACTTCCAGCAGGAATTACTAGTAGTTCATTAGTGAAGAAGTTAAGGTTTCCATTAGAACTTACTACCTCAAAGTTAGCTGGAATTTGAAATGCTTGAGTTAAAGGGGCAGTTAATGTAAACGTTAGAGTCGTAACGGCTTTACTTCCTAGATTTCTCTGAACTCCAGTTGTTTGTAGAAACTTAAGGAGTAGGACTAGAGGTAATTTATTTACACTATATAAAAGTTCAGCACCAGAGTAAGCTTGTCCTTGAATAAGACAAGTTAGAGGGTTATGGTCTGAAAAGTCATTCAGCAGTCCATTACTTTTATTAAAAGCTGTTCTTTGAGCTTCAGTAACTAGCTGCTCCTCATTCCGCTCATCTATAAGGGGGATATAGGAAGTTAATTCTTCAAAATTAGTTTCTGACATTTTATTTAATTGATTAAAACCGGAATGGCTTCTTGTTTAATTCCTTGATACTGCCACTCAACTTCAATTAGCCCCTCCCCTTCATCGGTTAAAGAACCTGAAACATTAAATGTGGCTTGAGGAACATTAGCTGTTAAACTTCTCTCAATTTCAGCCGCTATCACATCCCAACTTGAATAAGTTTGAAACAGATAATCATCAGTTCCATAACCAGGTCGCATTATGTGACTCTTTTTAGTGTCGGTTAGGTAGCTGATAATGTGATCTCTGATTAAATCTACATTTGTGGAGAGCTTTAGATTCTTAGTGAGTGGATCTATCTGCAAAGGGTAAGTTAAGCCTGTAATATTCATTTTTGTAAGGTAGAAACGTAAGGGCAATTATTTTCAGGGGGCTTCTAGCCTGTTTTAGAGGCTAAGTATATTTACTCAATTAGTAGCCTTTAGTTACTAAAGTATCGCCTCTAGTGTCTGTAGCCCCAATAGTTGCGATCGCCTTGCCGTTGATGGTCACATTAGCAGCATTCTTGAACTCAACAGAATTGCCGTTCAAGTTGAAGTGGAAACTGCCTGTTGTGAGATGCATCTGGATGTCAGTAGGTTGAGTTCCACCATTAGTAGCAGCCCCTAGGATCACAGAATTTCCCAGGTTGTCAGATAAAATTGCAACTCCTATCTCACTAAGGACTAAAGAAGCTCCAGCTAGGTTAGAGATTGTAACTCTCTGTCCTGCTGTAATGTTGATGTTGCCGTCTGCATCTATCAAGATGTTAGAAATAACTTTAATAATGAAGTTTTTAGAAACGTTCAGAACATAGTCCTTAATGACCTCTAACCATCTCTTTCCAGGAGTTGATTCATAATGGTCATTCACTGGATCATCCTTTTTTAGGGGTGGATTAGTGTCATTTACAACTACTGTGTATTGAGCCTCTAAAGTGCCGTCTAGGTGAGTAATTTGAACTGTTTGACCTACTTTAGGTAAAGGGGGATCAATACCAGGACAGGTTTCTGAGCGTTGAATCCAATCAGATTCAAGAGCAGGAGATTCAGGTAATGAAACCTTAATTCTTCTCTTATTTTCTGGATCATTATTGTTAGAAACAATTGCTAATTTAGGGGTTAATTCTCTATTATTTAAGTCGAGAGCTATTTTGTTAGCTTTCTTGGATTGATGCCAGATTTCAAATATATTATTTAATTCGTTTGTCATTTCACTCTGTAAATTCTGGCTTTGACACCATAAAAGGATTCATAAGTTGAATTACTATCCTCCCAAACAAACCTAGCTTTACTAGATGAATTTGATAGAACTTTTGTAGCTCCAGCTTGAGTTACTATACCTATATGTCCTCTTTGAGTTGCGGCATTATCCCAAATCACAATGTCTCCTGGTTGAGCTTGAGCTTGAGAAACTAAAGTGGCTTGAGATTGTAGAGCACTTTCAGCAGTCGGTACATATTCTGAATTACCCCAAGGAGGATTTATGCCTGCTTTCTGGAAAACTCTGTTGATCGCATACACACAAGCCTCATTACCGTTACCTGGGCCAGCAGATGTATCGGAACCCTTATATTTCAAAGCTGCTTGATACAGGGCATCATTTTTACCCCCTATTGGGCTAGAGGAAGTACTTGTAGAAGTATTATTTCCAGAAGAGGTACTGGACTTTCGAATTCCTCTTTTAATAGGACTATATAAAATCCCATTTGAACTGAATCCAGATGAAACATCATACGAGTGACTGATTGATTTGAGAATCCAGTACCGATCTAGGAAGTCACTGAAGCCTTTACTTGCAAATGCAGAGTTGGGATCTAAGGTTAGTAGTTCAGGAGTAGTAGGGCATTCAAAATCAGCATCTACTTGACTTAAGATTGACTGTCCTTCTCTACGAGCATCATCTTCAACATCAGTAGCCCCATCAGTTTTAGGTTTGACTTCTGGTTTTTTAGTTCCGGTTGTTGCCGTATCTGGAGAGACACCTGCTCCAACTGGATTCTCAAGATTGATAATCTTTTGAACTCCACTAGAGGGGTCAACTACTGTTTTTCTCTGACCTGAAGCAAACTTTTTATCAGAACCTTCATCACTCCGAGCTTGATGACTGACGTTAAGAACGAATCCACAATTATCTGCATAGGTAAGGATGAATGCTTCAGCCCCTTTTTTCCTTAAGCCTGAATATATGTAGAGAATATTTCCTCTACAGTAAATTCGATACCCGATTCGCTTACACTCAATCAAAAGCGATTCATAGTCTGATACTCCTCGTTGAGGGAAATATTCATACTTCGGCCCCTCTTCTTTCATATCTAGCTTCAAACCGTAAGCGGTACAGATTTTGGTAGCCATCTGTCTGAGACTGAGATTTTTATAGGCTGTATTTTTAATACGTTGAGTTAATACCCAAGCTGCACTCTGACCTTCAAAAGTTAGAGTAGGTGAATCAAATCGGCTGCACTTTATGGATGTGTGGATGAAGCTAGAAGCGGCTAGTAGCTGTCCACTAAAACCTAGCTCAACTGTGATCTGAGAGCCTGTATATGCTGCTGTGGTTGTAATAGGGACTTTAGGAATGTCCCCTGCTGCTTGGGTTGAATCAACGGCTGTCCTAGCTTGTTGAACTCCTGGAGAATACTTAGCTTGCATCTGTTTGAAGTAAGCTCTGAACTGCTCTCTAGTGATGTGAGCTTGAGGACTTGGCGGGAAGCAGGCCCATGTTGGATAGAGAATGTCCATAGCTCCATCTAAGTTTCCAGACTCTACAGCAGATGTAGCTCCTCGCTCTTTAATGAGCGCTACTGCTGCTTTATCCTGATTAACTGAATTGAAATCCTTTAGTCCTAACTGAGATTTAAGACCGTCCCAAGTAGTTGAGATGAATTGATATCTACCTGCTGCATCACTGTTTACACTAGCCAAATAGACTCTAGGGTGATCCTTGTAGCTGACAAAAGTACCTCCACCAACTTTAGTGTTGTAGTTTGCTCCCTCTCCATAAGCGATCGTGTCAAGGAAAGCCTTCATGTTTGCACTCTGATTATTATCAGTTGCAGAATTAGAAGCATTACCAGGATTTGAGGGAGGGGTAGTCTCTTCTTTAACTTGAACGGGAGTCAGTCCCTTTACAGCTTTAATAATCTGAAAGTATTTATCAGCTATTTTTGAGCCTGGATCACTAACAGTAAAGGAGCAGCTTGAACCCGCTTCCATTTCATCTAAGGTGATAGAAGCGGCTTTCAAGTAACCGTCTCCAGTTTGGAAAATGTCTTTATCCCCTATAGTTACTCTGATGAAAGGAGTTAATAGTGAACGTCCTTGATTAGGATTTATAAGAATAGTCATATCTATAGGTCAAGCCATGAGATTAGCTGATGGTCAAATAATCCAAAGGGGTTAGCCGCTTTAAGACTGCTTAAATCTAAATCCTTGAGTAGGGGATCAACAGCTTTTCTAACTTCAGTTTTGGCTAGATTAATGGCTAATGTTTTTAGTTCTTCTTTACTTGGAATAGATAAAGATTGACCGATCGGAAGCTGTTGAAATATATCCAACTCATTCCAATCGGCTATTTCTCTAAAGTTAGAAGAACTACCTAATGTTTCATAGGCAATATCAGCTAAGGTAGAACCCGAACTGACTTCATACTGGAGTTCTTCCATTTATTTAATAGTGGTTTTAGAAGTGTCTAATTTACTGGTGAGAGCATTATAGGTTCCGATAATTCCTAGTTCTTCACCTTTAGAATTCAGAACCTTAATAGAGCCACTATCAGAAGTAGATAATTTATAGCTGTTAGTTTGAATTGCTTTTTTAATGTTGGGTGAGAATTTAGCTACATTAGATACTAGAAATTCCTTAGCCTTTTTAGAGCCATCTACCTTTTGTCTCTGTGATAACTTAGGGCTTGTCAGATTCTTAGGGATTGATGTTTGCTTAGGGACTGAATCAGGATCAGGTACTCGAAGCAGGCTCACATTGAGGATAACTTTAGCAGGCTCACCAGCTAACCAAGCTGTTTCAGTCCAGTCAATATCTGTTACTACACAAGGCCCGAACTTCTCTGTACCCCATACAAAGTAGACAGGGGTAGGAGAGAAACTTTTCTCATTAATAACTAATAGAGCTTCTAAATCATTGAGAATGGGTCTGAGACTCTTCTTTAAGCAGAAGCTATCTAATAGAAGGTTTGAGAGTCTGAGTGTTTTACCTTCTGTAAATAAATAGTTCTGACTGGGTGTTGAAGTAGCTGCTGTAGGAGCAGCACCATAATTTGCTTTACGGCTAAACTCCTTTGACTCTGGGTTGTATTGGAATTCAAATACTCTCTGATTCTTAGCGTCTACTAATCGAGCATAGTGACCTGTACTTTGATTAGCACTAGAGAGCTTAGCAGTTGATTGAGGATTAATTAAAGGGGATAATTTCATATTAAGCTAGTCTTGCATTACTGTAGGCAGCAAACTTAGAAGTAATTAGGCTAACAACTGTGTCTGCTATCTCTTCAGCATTTTTAGCTTCGGTTTTTATAGTTAAAGAACCAATTGTTACTGAACCTGCATTTTGAGAATTAGCAGATTTAATTAGAGAAGCTTGCTGAGCGTTAGTTAAAATGGATTCTGAGGAGTTAGCAACTACTAATGAAGTATTAGCAGGTTTAGCTGAATTCTCTCTATTAACAGCTTCAAATAAGCCTTTAGTATTGAATCCAGAAGCGGCATTTCCAGCTTCTACATTGCCTGAAATAACCTGATTACTGGCTTGATTAGGTTGCCCTACAAAAGGAATCTTACTCAGTAAATCTGTGAACCAATTCCTAACTGAATCAAAGAAGTTAGTAGCTGTAGAAGTAACTTCACTCCATTTCTTAGAGATAAATTGACCTAGCTCTGAGAATTTATTACTTAAGGAGCCGATGAACTCTCCAACCTTAGATGAAATAAAGTTTAATACTCCATTCCACATTGCAGTAGATTCTCTAACGTAGAGATCAGAAACGATCTTTAATGTCCCTCCAATTAAATAGGCAAGTCCAATAATGGAACCAGATACTACTGTTAATAGATTCTCTACAACAGCTAGATAGTTGATGCTCTTGATATAACTAATTAATCCTTCAAAGACGCCTCTAATAACTGCCAGAAGTAAATTACCTAGAGATAGCCAATCAATAGTTTCAAAAAGAGCTAAACCACCTTTTAGTAAATTACTGAATAGAGTTGCAGTTCCAGAACCTAAACCTTTAAAAGTAGAAGTCCAATCAACCTTACCTAATGAATTGATCCCTTGATTAATGAGATTACCTATATTTGAACCTATTTCAGTTGCATTTATTTGGCTTAAGTAATTAGTGATTGAATCTTGAATATAAGTAAAAATACCTTGTCTGATTCTACTTAGATCTACTTTTTCTTTCTCGGCTTTAGGGGCTAGAAAAATTTGATTGATAGACCTTACAAAGTCTCTAAGGGATTTAATCGTTTCATTGAACTTCAAGATTCCACTTCTCAACGATCGCATAGGGTCAAATGTTAGCCCTAAGGATTCAAACGTCTTGGTTAACTCTGTCAGTAAACCGTCTCCACCAATCAGTAGGGAGAGAGAATCATTGATAGCCAGCAGAACAGTTTCTTTTTCTTTAGTGGAAGTATCAATGTCTCTCATCAGACCAAAGATACCTGTATCCTGGTCGAATAGCTGAGCTTGCAATCCACTGATTAGACCTGAAACACCTTCAGAACTGGCTTTAATCAGTTCAGGGGTGACTAACTTCTGTCCGACTGCTTTTACTAGCTCCTTTCTCTCAGCTACGGTAGCAGCCTTTAAGTCTATGTTTCTTTTCTCGGCTTCTGCTTTATAGAGATTTAGAAATGCTGGATTATTTTCAGCAAATAAAAGATTGTTTAATTCAGCTTCAGAAGCTCCACCCAATAATTTAGCTGTGAATTTACTAACATCTTTAGTTGCAGTCTTAGAGGAAACCCCTAGAACTGTCATACTCTTAGTAATATCAATTAAATCTTTTTGGAAAGCAGAAGTGTCTACATTACCGTTTAAATCCTTAAAAGCAGGTATTAAATTATCCTGAATTCCTAAAGCTAATGATTTGTAATCGGCATTAGTGCCAGGTAATTTAGAGGCTACTTCAGATAACTTACCATTTAACTCATCTACAAATTTAGTGCCTTCTCCAAAAGATTTACCTGTTAAGGCTGCAAAAGTAGCAGATGCAGAAGCAGCAGTTAATTGAAGTTCTGCGGCATCTTTAAAGGAATTGGCTAATCCATCTACGGCAGATTTAGCTAGATTTACAGCAGAAGTAATACCTCTACCCATTAAATCTGCGGCTAGGGCATTACCTCTAATTAACCCACCTAGATTTTTGAAAGTAGCTGATAATTCATCCTTAGCTACTAACCTTGTTTCGATAACATTTTTCATGATTAATAAACTAAAGGTTCAGAATCAAACTCAACCCCTTCAAAACCCTCAATATCATTATTTTTAGTAGGTGGATTTATCCTTTTCTGAACGTTGATATAAAGGTCTACAAAATAAAGAGCTTCTGAAATTTCAGTATCTAAAAGCTTAAAATAACCTTCAGAAACCTTACCTCCAGAAGCTAACATTAATGTTTCAAGTAATTCTTGAACTGTGAAAACTCTATCCTGAACTCCAAATAAAAGGTTAGGGCTTCTTGAGTTTGTCGAACACATTACGAAAGCAAGTAAGAGCAGCACCTACCCGCTCAATATCTTCAATTTCTAGTGATTCAAGGAATTCATCGAAGGATTGATTTGAATTGATTAGACAGGTGTGAGCTAGTTTCATGGCAGCAAAACTATCAGATTGATACTCTTCACTAGCATTTTCATACCAGGACTGCATCTTTAATAATGCTTTAGCTTTTGGAGATTTGAGAGTGATTTGAGTACCGCTTGAAAGGACAACTGAAGCAGTATCTAGGGTAGAATCATAGTCAACTTCATAACCTTTCTCTTCTACTTCCTTAGCTTCTTCCTGCTGCTCTACGGCTTCAGATTGTTCTTGTAGGGAATCTTTCATTCCTTTTTTAATAATAGGTTTCATATTAGATACCTAGTCCTGAATTACTCGTAGTGTTAGCGCCAGATAAAACAGCACTAGAGTAGCTGAAGGTAATAGAGATTTCGGAAACTTTACTACCGTCTTCCGTATCCATAGAATCCATAATGGATACTTCTGCAAGTCTACATTCAGAGAGATTCCAAACTTTATTACCTCGGAACTCCAAACCATTACATCTTTTTACAGGTCTGAGAGACATATTAAAGACTTCACCACACTCATGCTGAGCAATCCATTGAAGGAGTTCATCATCTTTCTCAGGGTCATGAGCCTTAGCGATCGTTACATTCTCAAATTCAATAGAACCAGAAGCAGCAGGTCTTTTAGTATTACTTAAACCATCAGAATACATAGCTCTTGAAAACTTCTTTTTGATTCCTGAGAACTTACTAAAATACCCAGGTACTCCTTCAATAGTGATTAGTACATCTGCTGAAGTGATCGGGGAGCGGTCAATTAATTTAACAGCCATTATTTTTTAATTTATTATTTTTAGATTTAGACAATAAAAAAGGAACCTAAATTGATTCCTTTTCTATTTGATGATTAATTGAGTTGTGAGGCTACTTGCTGAACTTGACCGATTGGAACTTTAACTGAGGCAATTAAAATACGTTCTACAGAGGGGCTAGTAGCCGCATAAACTTCAAGTAAAACATTACCCACTTCAAGTTCTGAATTAGGATTGTTCTCAAAGGAACATCTGACTTCAAATGCTTCAGGTTCACTATTACCAAATAATGCTCCACCAATCCAAAGTTTACGAAGTACAGCACGAGCGGTTTCTTCAATTCGGTGAAGTAAAACACCCTGACCATCAATACTATTAAATAGTTGATTGTCAAAGCCTTTTCTCAGAGTGCCATTAATCACGTTCATAATGATCCGTGAAACGCTCTGTTTATACAAGGGTTCAGTAGCTCTAGTACGTGCTGACCATGCCACAATACCTTTATTTCTTAGGTTTCTGATGACGTTTATTCCAGCAGGATTCAGAATCTCTTGATCACTGTTGCTGTACTTAGTAACTACATCAAGAACACCTAAAATTGGGTATTTAGTACCAGCAGCAGGTTGAACGAAGCTCTCTTCTCTGTAACGCCTAGTAGAAATTGCAGCAATAGCGGCACTGGGAGGTACAATCTGTGATTCCAAATCGATTAGATAGGTGCTGTAGTAGCTAGAGTGTCCTTGAGGACTGATATAGTTTTGAGATTCCGTCTGTAAATCTGAAACGCTTACAGTAGTGGGGGCACAATCAATTAGAGTTGACCAGTCGAAGTTCTTATCAGATGCTAAGGCTTCCATAGAAGCAGCTACAGCCGTTCTTTGAGCTTGAGTATTAGTAGCAGCCTGGAAGAATTCAGGGCAGATCAAAAATCCTTGCTCATACTCATCATCAATGTCAAATGTATGTTCAAAACTATAAACATAATCAGATGCAGTAGGAGTAGTACTAGATAGGGTTGTAACCGTCATTGAACCTGAAGCTGTTAAAGTAAAGGTACTTAGGTTATCAGATACAATCGAGAGTTCATCTGTAGCTGTGTTTGAGTAAGCTGTCACTAAACTAGAAACACCAGCAGCAGTGTTAACGGCATTAACTAGGAGAGAGACTACTTCAGGTTTAGTATTTTCACTAGTAACGCTAACTGTAACCGCAGTTCCAGCAATTGTTAAGGTGTAGGAACCAGCACTGATAGAATCAACTTTTACTGTTTTCTTAGGGGCGATTGGAACTCTAATAAAGTAGAGAATTCCATACTTATTATTTCTGAAGAATAGCTTTACTGAATTCTCAGATTGTGAGCTTGGAAATTGATTAGTAAAATCCACTAAGGATTCCACTTTAGTAGGAGTAAGTGAGGGGCCAGATGTTGAGTAGCCAAACATGTATACGGTTTGGAAACTCGTAAGTTCTAAAATAGAAGAACCAGAAGTTGATTCTACAATTCTGGTTCCTGGGGCTTTGAAATTGGCAAATGATAAACTACTAACCATAATTATTTATATTAGTGAAATTTAATTCGGTATCTAAAGTTGAATTTGAAGGGTCAACTGGTGAAGGGGATTTATAAACCTTAATTCCTAAATTGATAGGGCTATCAACAGGGGTAGTGTCAGGATCATTAGGTTCATATTCAGGGGCCAGTTCAAGTAGAGTAACTTTGAACTGAACTGTAAGTAAAAAGGTGCAGTTGACTAGCCAATCATCTTGATCAGTTCCATCTCTCTTAACCCCAACTGAATTCTTAGTAGATTCTGGCTCAACTGAACTAATAGAATCTGAACAAATTCCTTCAACTAAAGCTGAACCCTGAATGTATTCAACTAAAGATTCTAATTTTGATATTGGTAATTGATGGTAGGAAAATTCTCTAGGATATCTAAAAATAATAGAGAAGGGAAAAGTTCCAGTTCCTTCAAGAGAATTAAACTGTGTTCTCGAATAACTTAGGTTCTCTACTGGAAAAACTGTACCTGTATTGGCAGGTTTACTTAAATTTTCAGTAGAAGCATTTGAATAAAGTTCTTCAGGGACATCTAAATCAAAACTGTCAATTCTAACCTTAGTTTGAATCCAGGATTTAAGTAATTCTTTAACTGATTGAATATTGGAACTCATTTGTCTTTTTCACGTCTTAATATTAATTTTAGGATGGTAGGATCATCATCTATAACGTGAATCAAACTACACTTAATTCCCGTACTTAAAGTTTTAGTTGTGAGGTTAATGTATTGGATCTCTGAATCCACAACAGGGGGATCAATATATAAAATAATTCTACTTTTATCTTCTTTAATATACGAATCAATGAGTTGGGATCTAGAAACTTCAACCTGAAAGTCAGCTTGAGAAACAGTAATACTACCTATTGGTAAACCTATTAATTTAACTGGAACAGAAGCAATGTAGGGGCGAGGTAAAATTAGGGAGTCATCATAAACTCTGACATTACTAGAATTTAAATAGGACTTTCTAACTAATAGATGTCTACGTTGCGGCAGACCTAAATTTGTTTCTAGAAGTGCCATTTTATTTTCTATTAAGGTGAGTCTGTCATATAAGTTAGCTATTATCATTAATTGAAAGTCCTATCGATTGCATCTTCTAAAGCGAGAGATTGAAACTCATCTATTTGTGATTGTGCCCGTTTAACCATTTCAATTTTCTTATCAACAAAAATGGTGTAATCTACGGCATTATTAATTAAATAGGATGAATAATCTTCTCTCTCAACATCCCAACCAGCCTTTAAATTTCCAGTTCTGACAGGGCTTATATCTCTTAGAATCCCTTTACCAAAATCAGAAGTTAAGTCTAAAGCTTCTTCTACAGATTCTCTTAGATTTTTAGTTGGATTATCGAATAAGGGGCCACTTGCTGTAACTGTAATTTTGACTGACATTTTAGTAGTTGGAGATATAAGAGGTTCTGGATTCAGTTAGGTATTTATTCCTTCTAGCCTGAACCTCTAGAGCATTAGCTAGTTCAAAAAGGTAAGCTGACCCCTGAGCTTTCAGATGTCTAACATGTGAGAAATAGTCTAATTTCTGACTTCTATTTCCAACTACAAATGAAAACTCAGTGGCTTCTAATATCTTTAAATCTATAGCCGTTAGATTTACTACTAGAGTCTCAATATAGTCAGTAAACTCTTCAGTAAAATCAGGTTGTGCTAACTTATCCCTTAGACTATCCGAATCTCCTAAAATTACTGCAATGTGATTAGCTAGAGTAGGAGTGATAAACATTAGTTTAAGGGGCTAATTAGGCCGTTACACCTGTGATTACAGCTACAGAGCGTCTTTCCATTAGTGCCAATTGGTACATACCATAGAGTACAAAACTAACTTCTTGAGGGTTAGCACTACCCATCTCTTTTACATACATTAGAATGCCTTGCTCTGAGGAATCAACACTTCCACCAGCATTAGTTTGACGGAAGGAGTAGAGTCTTAGGTCATTCTCATTTACAAAGTAGATCGTTCCATCGGGGCAATTAGGATCTTCCACAATAGGTCGCCCCTCAAAGCTCATTCCACGTACACCTAGGTCAGCTACGTTTGTGTAGTCAGCATTAACTACAACCGATGAGTCAAATGCAGAGCTATAAAGTAGAGCCGTAGTGGGACTCATTACTAAAGCCGTAAAAGTTCCAGCAACTCCAGTCGTTTTACCTTGACGATAATCAGCAGAGAAAGCTTGAAGCTTAGCCTTAGTGATAGCTCCAAAAGTACCCTTTACATAGGTTGTCCATAGAGGATCAACAGCAGGGTCAAGACCAGCATAAGCATTAGTAGCTTTACTAGCGGTAATAGCCGTATGTAAACGACTTAGACCAAGAACATCACTATGACTAGTACCATTACCTACGAAGATACCAGCACCTAATCCTTGGAGGATTTCACGTTTAGCAGATTCAGCAGAGAGACTGATCAAGTTACTGAGGGCTGGAATTCCTTGGGATTTGGCCTCAGCGATCTGAACCTCATGAATAGAGAATTTAGAACGGAGTCTATAATCTGCAATAGGGAGTTTTGCAGGCTTGATCACATCTCCAGAATTACCATCAGCGTCAGCCGATACTAATTCAGAAACAGCAGTAGCACCTCCAACATTCACATTATATTTAACTTGAGTTTGAGAAGTACTATAGCGGTTCAAACGTCCAAGCATAGGTACGTTCAGTTGCTCTAGTTCGGCCAATTGAGGCTCGATAGAGAGATTAATTACACCGTTTGTATACGTAGTCATTGTTTAATTTATTATTAGATAAAAGATTGAGCGATCGCTTCACCCATAGAACTAGGTTTAGCTTTAGTGTCAGTAGCAGTAATTGTCTTAGATTCTTTAGTTCCTGAACCTTGAGTAGGTGAAGCAGGTACAAAGCTTTTACCCTCATCTGATTGAAGGTAGGAGTTGAAAAGGTCTTTGATTGGAGTGACTGTATCACCCTTCTCAAGGAACCATTGGTTATCTTCTTTCTTGAGAGAAGCACCGAATTCAACAGTGAATAGTTTCTGAAGGGCACTTTTATTTACCGTTTCAGAACCAGCAATAAGTTGAGAAATAGTGGCAGATTTCTCAGATTCAAAAGCAGCTTTATCCTTTTCAGATAGTTGCGTAGTTAAATCTTGAATCTGTTTTTCTAAAGCTTTAAGAGATAGACTGGCAGGTTTCTCTTCAGTCGGTTCTTCAGCTTTAGGTTGAATGTTTTCTAGGGATTTCTTAAGGGTAGACTCGATTGATTTAGCTAAGCCTGAATTTGCTTTATTAACATCAGTCATAATTGATGTCTTAAACGTATCTAGAGCTTGATTAATAAGAGCCTGTACTTGTTGTTCATCCATTTGAATTGAAATTTCCTTTTAATAATTAAGGTGTCTGCATGATGCAGTAGGTTTATCTGGGGTTAAGGCTTTTATCCAGTAGCCGCGTAGAATTAAACGGTTGGATTAGTTGATAGTTCAGGTAATTCAAAAGTTAAAGCTTCAATCTCGCTATTAACTAATTCCTTTTCTTCAGATGAAGCATTAGGGGCAAGTTGAGATGAAAGTGATTTAGCAAATAGTCTTTTACTAGTCTGTGGAATATAAGGGTCTACTTTAATTAATTCATTAGCTGTAGCTAAAAGGGAGTCAAGCGAATCTAATTCAAAGGACTCATAACCAGTAACACTGATTGAATTAATAGTTTCTGATGGAAGTCCAATAGCCGAAGCTACTAATTGAATTAAATCTTGTAGAAATTCTAGAAGTAGTTTTCCATACGATCGCATCACCATTTCTTCCGAATGGAGATCAAACTTTTTAGAGATGCCTGACTGTTGAACGGCCCCTTTATCAGATGAAATACAACCTAAATTGAGTATGTCTTTAATTTGATTCTCTAAGTCTGCTAGAAGAGTTGAAAGGATAGTAAGTACTGATCCCTGCATTTCCTTAAACTCAAATTCCTCAACCTTCATAATGTGGGCGTTACTTGAGATTGGTGTTTCTTCTTCTTTAACAGCTATCTCTAAGTTCGGAAGAGTTTCTTGAATTGGCTTAAATATTCTTTGAATGTAAGCCATTCCAGCAGCATCAAATCTATTATTCTCTATAGTTAAATATTCTTTAGCTTTTAGATAGGCATGATTCATTGCATAGAGTTCACTAGGTAGTTCAAACTTTAGAACAGGGAATGAACTGAAGCCATGATAGATAGGTTCCTGATCTAAAGAGATATAAGTATCTTTAGGAGTAACTGGAACTATTTTTCCATCTTTGATTAGTGTGACAATCTGATTGTTCTTAAGCTCAACTAAAGCCGAATATCTAAGGATCAGTTCAGGGGTGATTATCGTCCAAATTACTTGAGGGACAGGTTTAGTGAAGGGGTCTGGACGGTACTCTACAAGCTGTCTGATCTTAATGAATGTCAGTGAGCCTGTATCATCCTCAGTCCAATCATATACATCTCTACAGTTGTGTAGGATGGTGTAAGGGTTTAGATTGAGTGCCTCTTCTTCTGCTCTGTTTCTAGGGATGAAAGGAGCTAGGGGTTTGTCAACCTGAACGAATACTTTCTTATAAATTAAAGCTTCTCTGAAAATTCTCTGTAGAAGTTTAAGTTCAGATTGCCCTTTCTTTTTGGAAGTATTCTCTCTAAAGTTCTTCCAGAAATCATTATCAGGTAAATTTGAAATTGAATAGCTACCTGCTGCAAGTTTAGAAGTTAATTCTAGAAGTGCCGAAGATAGAAGGTTAGTGTAAGTGAACTTTTTTAATCTAGCAGTGTAGGCTTCAGGAACCTCTCCCGCTCGAATAGGTAAGAATTGACCTTTTACTTTTTCTAGAACTGTTGATCCCTCAATTAGAGGATATAATTGGGTGTTTAATTCTTCACTATTTATATAATCAGAATGTTTGGATTCTAAAAAGTCCAAACTTAATTCATAAGGGATATCCATATTGTTATTAAGCCGCAGATAGGCTTGAAGATAAATTATATTTAGTTTCTATTTGCGGGATCACATAGCGGAAACTATCTAATATGTGATCAGATTGACCTTCAGCTACCTTCTCTAAAATGTTTCCTTCTCGATCTTCAGCTTTGTGATAGCTGTTAATGTCATCAATTAAGCTTTGAAGTCTATTAGAGACTAAAATTCTATTTTGATAAAAGAGAGAGTTAATAATTCCAATACTTTCCATTACACCAGGTTTTGATCTGGGAACAGTAATAGCATTCTTTAGGGCTTGAATATTCTCGGTAGCCCCTTTTCTTCTCAGTGCAATAGTGAAGCTAGGTCTATCATCGGGGCTCATTACTTGATGAACCTTATATTTTCTACAGAAAGTTATAATCTGCTTAATTACTTCATCTTGAGTAACAGGGATTGAAGGGTTGGGATTACTCCAGCAGTCAATTATGTAGTAGAGATTATCTTTAATTCCTATAACTGAAACTGCTGGATTAGTCTCACCGTGATCAACTCCAATTAAAATAGTGCCGAAACTATCAGGGAGAATATCAACGGTGTGGCTTTCATTAAATTGATCGTATAACTTACCTGAGAAGTCCTCCCAACTGGCTTCATACTCTTGTCTAAAAACACTAGGAGGTAAGGTTAGTCGGGCCTGCTCTCTAATTTCTGAAGGGTTAAAGGGATTATCAGCAGATGTGTAATGAAAATATTTCCAATTTGGATTCTCTAAAGCTTTTTGATGGAACTTATAGAAGTGTGAGTTTCTGCCTTTAGGAGTGCCGATCACCATACTTTCATAGAATCCACTAGGGTCACGAAAGCAAGGAGTTATGATTTCATCCCAGGTCTTAGGAGGAAACATCTGATATTCTTCAAGTCCAGCAAAAATAAGGTTCTTACCTCGAATCCGCTCTCCACCATCATCGGTTCCAGCTAAGGAGAGAAGGGGGAGATTATTGTGAAAGTAGATAATGTGCTTAGACCTATCTATTTTCCTAGTGAGGGGCAAGCTTTCAAATAGGTTTATTAACGGTTCCCAATGAAGGGCGATCGCCATCTTCAAGGTTGGAGCCGCTATCAGAACTTCACAAGGACTTTCAGTGTCAAACTTACCAGAGTAGGTTAGTAGAGCTTTAATTGCTGCTGCTCTTAGGAGTCTGGTCTTGCCCCACCCCCGACCTGAACAAACAACTTTTACTTTAGCTGGAGAGGTAAGGACTGAATGCTGAGTAGGGTGTAATTTAATGTCAAGCTTAGCCATCATCTTCAGGAGTGGTGATTCCAAAAGAGACTTCCACTTTCATATCAGCTTGAGTCTGACCTAGAACACGCTCTAGCATTTGAGGAGTAGGTATAATTTCTTCTTCTTTTACTAAAGTGACAATTTGACCTTGAGAATTGAATGCTTCCTGTCTAGTGATTTTGAATTTCTCACCTTTAAGAACCTTAGTGATAAAGTCCTCAGCTAACACTATTCGGTCTATAGCCTGTTCTTGTCCTTGTCTGAGTCTTGTAGCTTTAATGTCAGCAACACGTTCAGCAAAGTCTGGATACTTTGTAAGCCAGTCATAGAATGATGCTCTAGATACCTTAGCGGCTTCACAGGCTGCACTATCGGAACCTGTTAACTCTAGAACCTTGTAAATAACGTCGAGCGTTTCAGGTTGATATTTTGAACGAGCCATATGATTTTTGTTGAAAGTTAAATAGAATCAATAATAATATTCGTAGATTTTAATTCGTGGCGACTATTATTGATTCAATAAAAAACCTCCAGTAATTTAGGAGGTTAAAAATTATTGATTCCTCTACCATTACGAGTGAGCGGATTTATAAATGGGTTAGTAAATAATCAGAGATAACGTCAAAAGCTTCGAGACATAGACGGTCAATATAATCTTCAAACGTCTCTGAAGTATTTAACCCTGTAAATATATAACCAATCCGATAGTGTACTGAAGGGTCATTTGTGATCTTAAAATTCAGAACTAAACATTGAGGAAAGTTTAGTTGACCGATCGCATCTGACATTAAGCTTTCATCTATCTGGCTCCATAAGGATGAGCCAGGATTCAACTGTGAGAGCGGCTTGTAGATGTTAGGAATGAACTTATCACATTCATTCAAAGTGCCGTTGTAGTAGTCCTCCAGCACCCTTAAAAGTTGAACTGGATCAATGTATGAGGTCTTGATTCTAGATTCATCGTAGGAGGGTAATTCCTGAATGACTTCTTCAGTTGGCCTTCTCTGCTGCTCCAGCTTCTCATTCATAAAGGTGGAATATTCAAAGATGGTTCGATAGTCATTCTTTGAGTGAGAGCACTCATTTCTAGTCAATCGGTTCAGTTGGGAGTTGGATAAAATGGAATCATCCTTTATTAATGCTGATTTATTTTCTTCTAGCCATTTCAAAAGGTCAGGCTTATTTTTATATTCGGCTTTTAAAATCTTATAGAGACTTCCATCAGCCCCTTTAGCCTTTACTCGGTAATCATTACCGTACTGCTTGATTAAATTATCTTTTAATGTACTAAAGGGGATATTAAGCTTCTTCGAGATGCTCCTTACTGAGGAGTTGGTATCAGTTGATAGGATGTTAAAGGCTTGATTGATTATTTCTTTAGGGAGTTTCATTAGAGGAATAAATTATAAAGGATTTATTCTTCTAATATTTCATACTGTATATGTGTAATAGTGGGCGTTGTATAGGTAGCAGTTCAAGCGAGGGCTGAATTATTAATATAGGTTTATTTCAACTTCTAGTTTATTCCGAGAACTTTATTCTCAACCGTACTTATATAAATTCGGTAATTACTACTTATTTAATTCAGGAATTTAAGTAATAAAACTTGTAGTATTAATTAAGGAGTTAGAGAACTCTTTTTATTTAAATTGATAAGCATATAGACCAAAAGGATAAAAAATGATTCCAGATGATTTGATTTCAACTCAAGAAGCGGCAGAAATAGCAGGTTATATTACTTCTGAAACTATCCGTTATTACATCAGAACAAAGCGTCTAACAGCTTATAGAAACCCTAGAGGTTGGAAATTTGTTTCTAAAGCTGAAGTAGAGGAGAAATTAGTTAGACCAGACTTTATAGTTCTTGATTAATCGCCTACTTATTACATCACGTATATATCAAACTAAAAATAAGCAGAGAAGAATATAAACTCTCCTCTGCTCTCTTAAAAAACTATTTAATCTTTCTATTATATATGACAACTGAATATCAAAACTACCTTTCCAAATTTCTTAAAGAGAGTTCATCAAAGCTTTGGAAGTCTCCCACATATGTAGTCACAACTGGAGATGATACTGAATATGTGAGCAGGACTAATCAGAAGAATAAAATGATTATTTCTCAAACAGCTTTTTCAGAAGACCCTAATGAATGTGTAGTTCTAGAACATCCAACTTTAGGGTTAGGAGTTCTACCTACTTGGGACACTAAATGTATATTGTCCAGTATTTTAGAGTTTGAAGAAGTAAGTCCAGTTAAAGTTCCAGACGGCTATCTAATTTGGGAAAAGATAATCTTTTTCGCGCCAGCAGATGTTCTAGCAGGTTCTTTTAACGATCCAGCTATCACAAGCTTTATTCAAAAGAATTGTATTCAGGATACTAGATTTAGAATTGAGACAAAGGATAAGAATCACCCAGACCTATTACAGCTACCCATATACTTAGACACCCCTAAAGGAATTCTAAAGTTAGTCCTGAAGGTTATTGACCTATCTAAGCTAGGTGGGAGGGGGCTAGAAGACACGGTAAAAATGTTTGGTGGCAAGATGAGTGATAAAGGGTTAATGGATCAATACAAGACCAATATGTTATACCCTTACACAGAACCTAACCTTCAGAAAGATTTCGTTAAGTACTCTAAATCAGATGCTTGCATCTTACATTGGTTAAGGAAAAAGAATGAATTTAGAAAGAATAAACTTTTTCAGATTCAAAACCTAACACCACCTCAAAATGAGATATTAACCGTGGGTTCTCTAGTAGCTATACTGTTGGAAAAATACTTAGAAAATTATATTGGGGAATTTAAGGCTTACGAATTCTTTACTTCCACTCAGTTTGGTAAAACCCGTAAGTTTACATTAAGAGATTTACTAGAGAAGTCAACGGTAGCTTACTTTGCTCAACAAAAAGAGTCTAATAAGTCCGTAGCAAGCTTGGTGCAAGGTGGTCGGGCCAAGAATGAAAGACCGACAGACTTTTATTTTGAAGGGGCTATAGCCGATGCAGATATGTGTGGAGCTTATGTTGAGGTTCAGAAAAAGTTAGAATACGCTGTTGGTTTACCCGTAAGTTGGGGTAAGCATGAATCTGATAAGAGAGTAGTTACTTTAGGTCAATTCTTAAAGAAAGAATCACAAGACTTTGAGAACAGACAATGGGCTATTACCGTATCAGGTGATTTAAGCTTCAATCAAACGTTGATCCCTTCAAAAGTAACAGACAGTATTAAGATTAATGAGAATTATTCAGAAGATAATCCTAAGATTAATGCTGACTTTAGGCTTTATACCCGTCAGATTATCAACGGCATTGTAACCTCAGATGTTTTAGAAGCTCTTAACAACGTTTGCTCAAGCAAGGAACTATCTGAAATCCTATCTTTAGAAGTGGTAAGTGCAGTTTGGCATCCTAAATCTAAAAAGTGTACAACTCCTGAAGAATGGTTTGAAAAAACAAAAGCTCATACTGATAAAACAGGCAATAGATTAGAAGTAAAGATCGTAAAAGGTAGACAAGTAACCATAGACAACCGTTCAACTTATTGGTTAGCTGTACCGCTAAATAGCTTTATCAAACCGTATTCAGATATTAGAGGACATCTAAAAAGAAAAATGAGGAGCTTTGAGAAAGGTTCTGATAAATTTCTACTCTTTGACTCTAAGCAGAATCAAATGAAGCTGATCCCCAATACAGCTTACGGAGTTATTGCAAGCCCTTATTTCCCTGTAGGTAGTGCCGTCTTAGCAAATGTCATCACAGCAGCAGTTAGAACGGCTCTATGGTGTACTCAAGCAGCAGTAGGGGGTTTCCTATCTATTACAGACGGAACCCCTTATGACTTAAATTCAGTTAGAGATTGGAAAGACCACAAACCTTCTATGAACACCATCAGCTTATGGAGAAATCAAAGTAGATTAAACAGAACGGCAACCCGCTACTTAAATACTAAATCTTTAGGTACAGATGCTAAATGGCTAGTAACTGAAGGTAGAAGCAATGGGGATGATAGATACACAATATTAACTGACGGCAATGTGACTATAGAGTGTAAAGAAGGTGAGTGGACTTACCTAGATGAAAAACTAAAGGAGCATGTTCAACACTTTTTTAGAAATGGTGAGCCGATTAGCATTTTAGACAGCTTGACTTTTGAACATAAGGACGTTTATGTAAAGGCAATCACTCATTCTCAAACTAATTATCAATTCCATCACGTTTCTGGAGATAAAAAAACAAAAGTTAGAGGGCAGAAGTTAAAAAACACACCATATAACAACGATACTGAAGCTTCTAACATGTTTCCTTTATTCAATGATCTAGAAAATAACCCTTCTGAAATCATAGCACAGCCACCCCAAACCATTAGCCAACTTTTAAAGTGCAATTTAGCTAATGAAATGCTAAATAACCTTTCAGATAATGTAGTTAAAACAAATAATCTAGAAGCAGGGGACAGTTTAGAGAAGAAAAGTCAGATTACCATCATCAGTTTATCCATGTTTCATTGGCAAAGTGATAAACAGTTTCAATCGTGGAGTAAAACTAATGATAAATTGAAAAAAGAATCTAATTGGGGTATTGAACAGTACTTTCAGAATGAAGATGGAACAATTAATTATCAATTAGCAGTATCAACTATTCAGGAAAAGATTGATGACGGTGAATCATGGATCTGTAAGTACTCTAATAAGAACCCTAAAGAAAAGGTTTTATCTTTACATCCGTTTCATTCAGATTACAAAAAGTTGGATAATTTAGTTGAAGAGGAAGTAGAAAACTAAAGTATTTTTAACCATATTACAGAGTCGGAAACGGCTCTTTTTTATTGTCAAAATAGTGGTTATGGGGGGGGGCTTTTTTAAAAAAGTAGGGGGGCATAACCACAAAAAATCCTTTAATAATCAGGGTTTCAGGAGTTCATTTTACTAACTGGGGGAGTGCCCCCGACATGGCGACTTAGCCATGTCATAATCTTGGTTTGGGCCGAACGTGAGTGAGGTGCAAACATTAAAGAATTAATGAAAGAGGCTCCTTAAAAAAGAATAAACTTGAAGGTGGAGGCTATTAAATTTATTAAGAAGAGGCGCTATGATTTTGAATAGAGTGCTTAATGTTTTCTAATTTGTCTCTATTAGCTCCTTCAAGCTTGACTGAACTAAGATTGAACTAATCCCCTATCATTTAAACATTAGTTTCCTTCTAAACTGATTCTCAGAGGGCTAAACTTTTGAATATTAGAAGTTCTGCTTTAATGTTCGGGGGAGCAGGACATACTATTTCATCTAACATGAAAATTTTTACAGTTATTAAACTAAACCTTAAACAGTAAGGCTATCATCAACAAATGAATGGATTAGTGAATTAGATGAGCTTGGAAAACTTTTAATTACTGATAATGCTTTTGACTCCAGATCTTTTGCTTCATCAAATCGTTTAATTAGCTCATTAATAATGCGGGGATCTGTAGTGAAGAGTCCTGCTTCACGCTCTTTGGAACTGTCACCTGATGTTAGAAAATTATGGCTCCCAACAACGGCAAACTTGCGATCACAGACTATATATTTTTCATGAGTTCCGATAATTTTAAGTTTAAGGTAGTCACCCTCTAAATCTCTCAGATAATCAATAGCATCGTATAAGTTAGAATGTTTTTTGAGCCTTTGCCATAGCTCTCCTACTCCATACCGAACTGAGTTCTTGCTAATATCGTTTAAATGGCCCCACCCAATATTGATATTAATTTCTTTCTTCAATTTAGCTTCAATCTTCTCTTCTATAGTGCTGTCAATAGAGTATGTTGCAAGCCAAGGACAAACCATAATCAACCGCTCCCCAACTTCATCAAGAGCTTTCTCCAAATATTTCCGACTTTCAGAGCGATCGCACACCAATTTATACTCGTAATTAGGTTGAATATTTTTGAGCATCTGGTTTACAGCACTCAGATGAGTTTCCAGACTTTCATCCACCTGCCCTTGAAATCGTTCAGAAAACTCTTTCAAAAGGCTTTCAAAATCAGTTGAATTATCTTTACTTGAAGCTAAAATTTCTAGCTGATTCTGCATTTGTTCAAGCGGTCGAGTCTCATCATGAAGATCCTGATAGCTATGATCTAGGTCTGTCAAATGCTCCTCTAACTGCTTAACGTGCCCCCTCAGAGTATCTAACTGTTTTTGAACATTCAATTTTGGGCGGTTTTCAACTTTGTTAGCCAAAGCAACGACCTGCTCTTTCACAGCAGACAACTCATCTAGGGAGATTGCTGACTGTTGCCACAATAAAAACTCATCTTTAGTAAGGGAAGTTTGAAGTTTGTTCTTTAAGGAAATTACTACCCTGTCAATCTCCTCAATCTTCCTCTGAATGGTTACTACTTCTGAAGCTACAACCTTCTTCTGCCATGAAGCAAAATCTTTTATAGTCAAATAATCCTGAAGTTGATGCTCCAGACTAGCAATATTCTCAACCTGCTCACTTGTAACACTCTCCTTTTGAGATTCCACAAGTTGTTGTAGAGATTGCACTTGAGTTCTCAATGTATCAATGTCTTGCTGAACTGGCACTGGATTAAAAGGAGTTGGAGTAGGGAGAGGCTGCTGAACTTGAGTAACCTTTTCAAAGAGACTAGCTAGGTCGAGAGAATGCATAACGCCAAGACCCTCTGAAAGGCGTTCGATTTTTCTCTCAACTTCAGTTAAATCTGATGGAGTAGGAGGAAGTTTATTAATGTGATCGCTGACGTGAGAGAGCTTGTGCTGTAGCTGCCCTATTTGCTCCTGAATACTTGCTGCATCTGAGAGCTTCAGATACACGTCAGGGATAAGGGTGCTTTGTTCAATAGCTGTAATCCTTTGAGTAACCTGCTCTTGAACTTGACGAGTACTAACTGCAATGTGGCGAGCAGTTGCTTCTTCCATACGATGACGGTTCTTCTGACTCAACCATATAAATACTGCTAGGAGAGGTACACAAAGCACCTGTTGGTATAGTAATCCTGCAAATGCTCCTGCTAATGAACCATACTCTGCAACTTCAAACCAACGTAGATATTTTCGATTTGAGTTAGAGAGGGTCATAGGTGTTACTTCCGTTAGTATCAGTTGAAGCTTCTCTATTAGATTGAAGCATCCTAAGTTCTAACGTTGCCTTGCCTTTATTATCAAGTCGGAAATTTACTAAAAAAATAGTTTATTCAAGAAACGCATACAGAAAATTCACTTAAGATTAGTACAAAATTATTAATTCCTCACTTATCAATACATATGAACTAAAACAATAAAGTCCTCTAGCATCAATCTAGAGGACTTTATTGTTTTCTGAATGGAGTCGAGTTAGAAGAAAGGTTCAATTTCTACTACTTGCAATAAGTGCTTTAGTGGTCTGGACAGCTTTAACCGCTTCAACAGAACTAGGGCGGATTGCTAGAGCTTTTTTGAACCAATTAAGGGCAGTTTGATACTGGTACTGACTCAAGGCTTCATTCCCCCAGTCCATATACATGAGATATAGATCAACATTTCCTTCTGGAGTATATGCAAGTCCCATCCCCTCATCATCAGGACTAGCATATGCTTGCTTGTCTTTTGGATGTACTTTTTTAATTGGATTAATATTGTCTGGATAGGGATAGGAGTTGAGATCTGGAGTATTCAAAGGTGAAGTTAAGTTTGAACTACCTGACGTAGAGCGCAACCTTCCGGTAGAGAATGAGCCGCTATTAGAACCAAATTGAAACCTGCCATTAGGATTAGAGCGTGTATGGGAACGAACATAAGTTCCATCTTTTCTGGTATAACCTCTAACACTTACGCGACCTCCTCCACTTTGCCCACTATAACTACTAGAACCTCCTCGTCCTCCACCCGCTCCCCCTCTTGCCCAAGCATCACTAGAAGCAAATGAGAGTGACCCTACTGTAATTGCAGTAGTAAAGAGAATTGAAACTATCTTTTTCAGGCTAAACATTTTAGGCTAGACAAGTACTTCAAAATGAGTTCAAGTCTTTTCTATCCTTTAATCTCTATGACTGTCCTCGGTGTAAATACAAAATAGCTAAAAGGGTTAACCAAATTATCTAATGAAGCATTTCTTTAGATAATTTTCAGAGATAACTCTAATCTTCAATAAGTTCATACTTAGCTCTTTGATGTTTAAAGATATTGTGAATATCTCTGTTTCTGAGTTAATAATCAAACAAAAAATGTGAATTAACCGATAATCACAACTAAACGCAAATGTAAAGTTAAATTGCTAATTGCGTTCTAGTTTAGGCAGACCAGCCATTGTAATTAGCTTTAGAGAATGAGCCTCCTCAGGATCATAGTCATATTCGGCTTTTCTGCGAATTAGAATTTTAACTGCTTCACGCATCCAATTCTCTTCAGCTTCAGATAAAGCTACAAAATCATTATTGTGCTTACGGGCATCAAACTGTGATCCCTTAGTAGTAGTAAAGTCGCCCAACTTATCTAGGACTTCCCAATCAATTCTGTATTCATCTGCTGCCCTTTTTCTTTTACCCTTAGAGACTAGTGATTCTATTACAGTCAGACAGAAGTAAGCCATTGATTGAAGGGGCTCCTTACCCTCAAGATGCTGCTGATACCTAAACCACATGACCTCTACATCTGGTGAAAGTTTAAATCTGGTTGGTGGCTCAGGGTATTGTCCACGAGTGACATGTAATGTTGCTGACATTGCAGAAGTAGCAGAAATAGCTGTAGATACTGCTATTACCTGAGGTGTGCCTGGAGGAGGAGGATCTCGATCAATGACTGATGCTTCTTCAAAAATAAATTGAAGTTCTCCAATTTCGAACCTCAGTGCATTATCCAACTCCCAGGCTCTCAAGACTTCCTCTACTTTAGATCTAGCCTTACTTTCTGATGAAAAATGCTGCTGCATGGTTGCCATCAGCACTCCATTAGCTAGGTGCAGAGAGAACAGATCATACTCACGCTCTAGAGCAGGGGCGTTGTACGAAACACTTGCATCAGTTTCAAGATGATACTTCAGCCAAACTACATGAGGATCACGCATTCTATTTAAGGTAAAGAGGCTATCGATCCTATCCCACTACCCATTAGCTGTCTCGAATCAACTTAAAGTCATAAATTATCTATACAGATAAAATTAAGGTGAAGGGTATTGATGCTGTCTTAAGCCTATTGCAGTCCTTTAAATTCCCTTCTTTTGTATGCTTCAGCCTGCTTTGAGCTTATTGATAAGAGATCTGTATAGATCTACATCAGTAATGGAGTACTACCACGTTGCGTTTAAGTATAACTACTCACCTTAAATTTGGGCTAGAAGGTGCTTGAAATCGATTATAGGTGTAAAATGACCTTCTATAGATTTAGACGCGATCCTCATCTATAAGAAAGATCGATAGGATGCCTTAGAGTTGTCATCGCCTTGCAGGGTGCGAGTTTAGGAAGCTTTTTTAGATGAGCATAGGCGCTTAAACTGCCTTCTGTATTAGCTTTGAGCCTTTCTGTAAGATATGACGTATATGGTGTTTAAAGTTGCTTATATATATGACGTAACACCATTTGTAGCGGTATCCTGAAAAATTTCCTTTGCCATATATCGAAACAGCGTGTACATTTCTCTTAGGTTGGTGAGCTTGAGCTTCACAAACCTAACCTGCTTCAAATCAGGTCTGGGTTTTATTCCAGAAATGGAAAATCTCCCAACTTCATTTGAGGTAGGGAGACTGAAAAAATTCGTAGGTCAATGATATGACACCTAAGCAGTTCTTGCAAACTTTCTCAAAAGAGAAAGCTAAGTCTCATAACAAGCTCAAAGCAAACTCTACTGGTTGGGCCATCTTAGCCTGTGGAGTTGTTGTTGTAGCTTGTGTCTCTTTTGCCGTTCACGAGAAGTATGAATCTGTGAGGGTCACTGTTGATTCTCCAATTGCAACTTTTGAAATTGAGCTTGATAAAGAAGGGGGTGAGTTCTAACGGTTGAGTAATGAGAAACGCTTCTTATAATGGAAGGCGTTTCTCATTGCTTTAGTACAAGAGTATTATTTTATAACTAGATACTCAAGAGAACTTCAACCGATACTTGAGCGTTACATAGATCAAAATGATTAGCAGACCATTTGACTCAATCGGTAAAGATGACATTGAGAGCTTGATTTCTAATAATATTCCTGAGAGTAGGACATTAGAGTACAAGGAAGCTTTGCCCGGAAATGCTGATGATGACAAGCGTGAGTTTTTAGCTGATGTTTCATCGTTTGCTAATGCTTCAGGAGGCACTCTGATTTATGGAGTTCGTGAGCAGAGAGATGGGAGCGGTAAAACAACTGGGTTTCCTGAATCGATTGTTGGTTTGGGTAATATCAACATTGATGCTGAGAAGCTGCGATTAGAGAGCATCCTTCAAGCTGGTATTTCTCGTCGCATTATTGGGCTACAAATCAAAGCAATTGATGGTTTCTCCTCTGGAGAGGTGCTACTTATCCAGGTTCCGCCAAGTTGGAACTCACCTCATATGGTGACATTCAAGAATTGGTCACGGTTCTTCTCTCGAAACAGTGCAGGAAAGTATCAGTTAGATGTAGATGAATTACGTAATGCCTTTATTGCATCAGAGTCACTAGGAGAGCAGATTCGGCAATTCCGAGTTGATCGTGTTGCAAAGCTTATTGAAGGTGAAGGCCCAACTAAACTCTTGCCAGGTGCAAAATTTATGTTGCACCTTATTCCAGTTGCAACGTTTGGTTCATCAGAGCAAGTTGATGTTCGCGCTGTCTTTAGGGCAAATAATCTTTACTCTCCTGGAGAAGTTACGAGAAGGGATAGGCGATTTAATTTGGATGGTGTCCTAAGTTTTGTTGATAACTACACACGGGATAATGAGTCATATTCTTACGCTCAGCTCTTTCGCAATGGAGCGATTGAAGCTGCTTGCTCTCTTATGAAGGGGGATGATACGCACGTAATTGAAAAAGATTATGAACTTAAGGTTCTTAAAAGTTTAGATAAGTACCTTCACTTACTGCAAGAGCTGTCAATTAATTCCCCGATCATCATTTCTCTTACCATGATTGGAGTAAAGGGCTACAAAGTAGGCCGCTCAATATTTGATGCTTCTCCTTACACAGCAAGGATAATTGATCGAGACGTACTAATCATTCCTGAAATCAGTTTAGAAGAGTATGGCGTTGTTCTAGAAAATGCTATGCGACCATCTTTTGATGCAGTTTGGCAAGCATCAGGGGGTGAAGGCAGTCCAAATTATGACCAAGCAGGAAAGTGGATAGGTTCGCTAGATACTTAGGGAGCCGTATTGTATTTGAAGATATTGTGAATGCTCTTTTTTTGATCCGCTACTTAAACTTTGAATTCAGAGGTTAAACCTTGACTAAATTTAACTCAAATGGAGAAACTCTCATTTTTAAGGAAATTCCCAACACACATGAGATAGAAGGGGTAATGTTTGGGATCTTCAGGGAAGACGGGACTAAATTAGGTGAAACCTTTTGTAGGAATGACAAATTTAATGGGCTTGCTTGGTATCTGGATGATATATTCATTGAGCCTGAATATCAGGGTAATAACTACGGTAGCCAGCTATTGGAAAAGACCTGTGAAGCTCTTTGGCAAAAGAAGAAGAAGCTGGATATTATCTTAGAACGACCATCAAATGCGATCGCTCCTAATGGATTTGATAGGAAAGCTTGGTACGAAAGACATGGATTTACTCCTCATTCAAATCCAGAGATAACTTATATGTGGCGCGAACCACCAAGCTAGAACTAAGTTTCTCAGTGAGTATAAATCCTCTTTTAGGCTGTCTAATGGTATTCAAATTCAAAAATACAAAATCAAAACGAACGGCTAAATATATTTGGAAGAACGTTCTGCTGAAGACTAAAAATTACTTCAGTGATAGCCAAGCAATGCTAGAACTTCCATTCAGAGAGTTTGATACGTATTGCTTAGAGATAAAGCCTGGAATTCATCTCTGCTCGAAGGATGCAGCAAAAGAAGGAATTAGAAGCTTAACCAATATCATTCATGAAATTCCTGAAATTAAGGATAGCTGTAGTTTTGGAATAGTGTATAAGAGTGTGAAGCAGGAGCTTCAGTCAGATCTGCTTTTGCTTGTGGAGGCAAGTCCTTTAAGAGATTTTGAAGATGTTCTAGAGTCCTTGTTTTATAGAATTCACTCAAATGTGAAGAACTATAATTTCTACTTCTCCTTGGAAGGGATTGAATTAGTTGACGTTGCATCAATAGACTTGCATTCCATCTTAATATCAAAATTTGATGAGCAGATGATGGGTGATGTCCTGTCAAAGAATGATGCAACAACACCATTTGGTGAAAGGTGTGTTGAATTTGTAGAGAAGAATTTTCTTGATAAAGTTTGTATCAGATATTCCTGCTTTGGAGATTATGAATTCTGCAAAGAGCTTTCAAAAATCAAAGTAAGAGAAACACTAAACTTTTTCAGATACATGATTTGTCTTATCTACTATCAACGAATACATGAAAATTTGCTAAAAATAAATGTCGTATCTGAAACATACATTGATGAAAATCAAGTTTTAGTTGAGGAAAGAGATACTAAACACATTACTCTTCATCAAGGTTCGACAAGAAAGCCCTTTGACAAGTTCCGTATTGACCAAGAAATGGTAAACGAGATGAAAGAGAAGCTTTTTCTTGAGGTAATTGTCAGAATACTAAATAATAGCAATCACACAGATCTGGAGGGTTGCCTTATAGCAGCAATATATTGGTCAGGTGAAGCTCAGAATGAATTTGATTGGGATATCTCATTCTTAAAGTATTGGACTGCGCTTGAGTGCATATTCTCGCGCCACAAAGATAACATTACTCACTCCCTAGCAAAGGGAATTTCTACTTTAGCTGCTTATGGTCACTATCAATTCATAAAACCGAGTGAGATTGATCAGGTATACACCTTCTTGTCTAAACTCTACGATAAGCGATCAGGAATAGTTCATAGAGGTTTAAGAGGGGGAGTAAATGAGTCTGAGCTTATAGAAATATGCAAATATACGTCATGGACAGTTCTGAGTTTATTGAGTCTTATCGAAGCTGGATACACAGATATGGCTCTACTTGAGGAACATACTGAAAGATTGTATAGAAGACGCCCTTCAGCTCAGAGCATGTAAGTGTCATCCTACGATCGCGTCACTGGAGACTAATCACATGAATGCCCCTTCCAAGTTCCCAGTAGTTGAATCTCCCACTGATGAAGCTTGGAATAAAGCTATCGAAGAGACTAAGCAATTATACTCAGAGGCTTTAAAGGGACTGGCTTAGCTCCTTAAATAATTTAAGTCCTCAGATATATTGATCCCTTAGTGAGCCTAATAGATGTCTCTCAGATCAATTTTATTAAATGACCAATCATACTCCCATTCAATTTCAATGGGTTTAAAGCTCATTCTAGAGGGAGTATTTTAATGATTAAGTTCAATCAGCTTTAAGAAATGTTATATTGAGGAGCGTTTCTTCTTTTAGGTCAATTCCATGCCTCGCTCAATTAACGAACTTCATCCAGATGAAAAAACTACAATCGCTCTAGCGACCATTCATTTAGAATTAGCTGGAGATAGTGATGCTTCTAAAACTGTAGCTAAAGATTTTGATGTGAGTCCACGAGGAGTTACAGTGCTCAGAAATAGTGCCCTAGAAGCTATAAAAACATATTTCAGTGGTGAATCCTCTACACCTGCAACAAGTGGTATTGCATCGCAGGAGTTAAAGGCCAGGTTAAGACTGCTCATAGGTTCAGGCAAAGCTAATCCTTCAAATGAATCAAATTCTGAAACTGAATCACCCAGTCCTGAAGAAAAAGAAGAACCTACCAAATTAGAGCCACTTGATTTAGATGAAGTATTTAATGCAATTGTAGAATATAACCGATCAGAGGAAGGTCAATTTAAGATTTACCCTAGCTCTGCAATTCTTTCTCATGTAAGCAATCAAGATAAAAAGTTTGCTGATGCCTGGGCAAAGGAAAATAAAGATAAAACCAAAGCTCTTATTGAAGAATTTAACCTCAATGTCAGAACAAATGTCAGCATTCCTAAAGATATTGACTTGAGGGAGGAGTTAGGTCTAGAAGATTGACCACATTCTACACCCTTACTTTTTGTATTATTCCTGTAGTAGATAAATTACAGGAATATTTTTATGTCTAAGCTAACTTTTGAACAGAAACGTACGTTACTCAGAATGATGATCATTGCTCCAGAAATTGTAGATACCACTTTTATTGTTGGTATTTATTTATGGATTGCCATCAGTTTAATTCCTTCATTACTTTTGCTTATGCTTTTGTAATTATTAATTTAATTTACCTAATAACTCTCTAATTGAAAAACCTCCTTAAATTCTATAGGGAGGTTTTTTTGCATATAGTTGCATATAATATAGAGACTTTCCTAAATAGAGTATTCCTTTTTTTAGCGCTAAATGCGGCATGACTGAGAGGTGTAAGGGGCTATAGCGCAGTTGTTAGAGCCCCCTGATATAGCAATGTTTTCAACCTATGGAGCTAAGCGGATTCGAACCGCTGACCCTCTCAATGCCATTGAGATGCGCTACCAACTGCGCTATAGCCCCTTACACCTTTCAATCATGCCGCATTTAGCGCTAAAGCGCAACTCAAGAACTGTGCCGATTTAAGAAAAACCCCACAAACCCATAAATGAGATCTGAGCTTATGTCAATTTATGCGAGAGCGCGGCTTTGTTGCATGATTGAGAATTGAGACAAATCCATCCTAAACTCGGTTGAGATTAAGCTTCAACTACATAACTATGGGGCTTAGCTACTTGGATCATGCGGTTGAGCGCAGCCCACTTGATGAATAATACCAAATCTCCAAAGATAGGCTACAGATGGTATAACTCAAGTGACGA
>NZ_JCACCM010000057.1:0-47040 GCF_059501405.1 Myxacorys sp. | reverse complement strand
CCCGTCAGGATGAGGAACCACAAACTGATTTCGTTTTGGCATTGATCAGACTTCCTGAAATGTTGACGCTGAAAACTGAGTTAATCAATTGAAGCTAGGGTTCCCAGTCGGAGAGAAGCAGTCGCGATTGCTTTGTAAGCTCCGAAGGATCGATAGCTGAGCTAACCGAGTTGACCCTTATGGAGCAATTGCAACAAGCTGGGGGTTGTTGCTCAATAAAGTACTCAAAAATAAGTTGATTATTTTAACCCACGAGACAATGGAGGTTCCAGGCTCTAAATTAATCCTAAAAAACTGTTTTATGACTAGTTGAAATTTTGGTATGGCAAAGCAGAAACGAGTGCCTAACGGCGGACGATTAGCGCTTCGCGCAACTCCGTAGGAACCGCGCCGACTGCCGAATCAAAAACTTCGCAGTCGAGAACACATGCTCATGAGTGAAGTCGATGCACTGTTAGAAGCTGTAAGAGAACACAGTCGTTATGGAGATCGCGATTACGCGCTCATTCTTATGATGTTTCGTCATGGATTGAGAGTGGTCGAAGCGGCCATGTTGGAGTGGAAGGACATTGATTTAAGTTGCAACAGCATTTACATCCGGCGAGTGAAGGGGAGCCAGTCAGGAGTTCACCCCTAGAACACGATGAGCGAGACGCGATTCTGAAACTTCAACAGCGTGATGTGGCTCAAATTTTTGTAAATGAACGGCAGCGATCGTTTCTCATTCCTGCCACGATTCCAGGTCGAGCAGACAAAGCAACGGGAATTTCGCGGGTCGTGGAGCGCATTGGTGAAGCCCCGCTAATTTGGGCATCAAGGTTCATGCTCACATGCTGCGGCATTCGTGCGGGTACTGGTTAGCGAATGGGGGCTATGATACCCGGTTGATTCAGGATTAGGGGCACAAAAACATTCAGCACACGGTGAGGTATACAACGCTGAATCCGGAGCGGTTTAGAGCAATTCGATGGAGGAATTGAGGGGGAGTGAGCAGCGGCTAGAAGATGAAATTGCTTTGGTCGAAAGTCGGATCGATAAACTACTTTCCTGGACGCCGAGGCTTCGGCAACCATAATCTAATTCCGACAATGCTGATGATTCCCAATCCCCCTAGAACGACCCAGAGTTGACCAGGGCGATGAGTTCTGACATCCAGCGTTTCGGACTGGGACGTGTTGAGGAAACGATCGATTTGATCGCGCTGCGCAAACAGTTGATCATTTGCACTCCTTGACCAATTGCGCGTGAACGGGAGTTCTCCTTGTGACCCTGTGACCAGGATCAATCGAGAAATCGATCGTCCTAGCACATCGTTTCTCGACTGCACACGCGTTCTGATGAGGTCAGTTTTGGCAACATGCAGCGTTTGTAAGTTACCGATCAGGGGTTCATGAGCCAGTTCGCAGAGCACGCGACTGGTTTGAGAACGGCAGTTGAAATGAACGAGTTCACCCATATCCGAGATCGCACTCCTACCAATTCCGGTCACGGATATGGCGAGAACGGAATTGGTGGTCAGTTTGAAGAGGAGAAGACGCGATCGCGCATAGAGCATGAGGTCATCTTAGTGCCAAGAATGAGCCAAAATACACCCCGTAATTGATTTGGAACGATGGGGGGGAGAGTGGAAGCTTTGGAGCATAGGTTAGGGAGTGGGATGGAAGCGTCGCTAGAGGCGGCTCATCGCTTCTTCAAACTTAACGGCCGATGCCAAGAAACCGTCTCGATCAGGATGCATATCGTCATACCAAGTATAGGGTTCTGTGGCATAGCGGCAATCGAGGTAGTGGATTTTAGTAGATTGAGTAACTCCTTGAATGACATCGTTCAGTCTGTCGATGATGGCGGCGCTGACTGAACCTTTTGGGGTTGATACGCTCACAGTTCCTCCTACGCAGCTTCTGACTTTCTTAGAATCGGTTGCTTCGTGGTTGCCAGCGTTTCCAGTAGCGTTGCTGCTCGTACTGCGGAATTGTACAGCTTAATTTCTTCTTGAAACCGTTGTGCGTTCTGCTTATAACGAGGCGATGCTAAAACTGTCTGCACTGCCGCTCGAATTTGCGTGGGTGTTGGGGTGTTCGTTTTGAGATCAATTCCGGTGCCTGTCCATCGCACTCTTGCACAGATTTCTGGCTTTTCCTCGGTTTGTCCTGCTGTTACCAGTGGCACTCCGTTCGCCAATGCCATTTGCACCCCGTTGAATCCACCATTCGTCACCATGACATCTACATGCGGCAATAAGTGAGCATGGGGAAGAAACGGCTCCAGCCTGACGTTAGCCGGAATAGATTCTAGATTCAGCCCCTCGATAGCTTGTCCTCCAGTAGTTGCAACCACCAAGACCGCTTCATTAGCGAGAGCTTGAAGGGTTGGCACAATCAAATTATTCGCTTGGGTGGCAATCGTCCCTTGCGTGACGTGTACGACAGGCGTTTCACTTTGGAGATCTTGCCACCAAGCGGGTGGCACAAAGTCGGCGGTTGGAAGTTGTAAAGATGAGCCGATGAAGTGAATTTGAGCGGGTAAGTCACGTCGAGGATATTCGAATGAAGGGGTCGTTCCCTGCAAGTAGAGAAATGGTGACAGGGCAGCACCAAAAAAGTCTTGCCCTTCCGGAGGAAGTCCTACACGGAGACGAATTTGATCCAGATAAATACTGACATCCCGCATCAACACATGCTTCGACAGCCAATTCAATCCCCTATTGCGAAGCTGCCCAAAGGCGGAATGATTCGGCTGCATTGCCAACCCAAAAGGAGCCGTATCTCGGCTGTTGAAAGGCAAAGCAGACATCCCAAATCCCGCCCACGGCAGCCTGGTCTGCTCATGCAGCCAAGACATTCCCAGAAAAAACACATCGCATAACAATACATCAGCCGGAAATTCTTGAAGAATCTCGCTCAAGTCTTGAAGTTGGGTAACAGCAGCATCGATAAACGCATACTTCAGATAAAACTTGAATTGAGCAAACCCCTTCAGCGCATCGCGTCGTTCTGCCCACTCTTCTGGAATGCTGCCGGGTAGGGTAATGTCGATACCTCGACGAATGGGCACATGATGAGCACCCGTCGCTTCTACCTTCGCTTGGAATCCTTGTCCGGTGTACCACCAAACCTCATGCCCTTGAGCTACTAATTGCCGAACAATTGGTAAAGCGGGATTGACGTGACCAATTGCTGCAATTGTCCCGACTAGAAATCGTGCCATCAATCTTATGAATTAAACGTTTATTTCATAACTCTGCGGTAAGCCTTCTCGTCTGTCAAGCTCTAATGAAACGTTTATTCCATCAGCAGGTAGGATGAAACTAAATGAACTAGGGATGCTCATGGGTCGTAAAGCACAATTACCAGGCAAACTGAATCACTCGGTTCGAGACCCAGAAGCGACCAAGCAGCAGATTTTAGATGCGGCGGAGATTGAGTTTGCCGGGCAAGGGTTGAATGGCGCTCGCGTTGATGCTATTGCGGTGCGAGCAGGGGTTGCGCCGCGGATGATTTATTACTACTTCCAGAGCAAGGAGGGGCTGTACCAAGCGGTGTTGCAACGTCCTGCAACCCTGCTCCAGAGCGTGTTTCAGCAATTGAATTTAGATGAATTACCGCCTGATGTGGCGCTAACGTCACTAATCCAAGCTGCGATTCAGTACGAAACGGCGAACCGCAATCGAGGAATGCTGTTGTTTCAAGAAGCGATCCAAAATCAGGGACGGTATTTCAAACTGATTCCGTGGCACGATCCCATTTCACTACTGGCTAAAATCTTGGAGCGAGGCGTAGAAACGGGAGTGTTCAGACCCTTAGATATTCAAATGACGACACTTAGTATCATTGGCATTTGCACCTTTTACGCGAACGCCTACGAAAACGTGAAGCACCTCACACCTGACCAAGACCTCTTGAGTCAGACGATGATTGAGCGTTACACACAAGCAGCCATTCAACTTGCACTCAGGGGCATTCAAAATAGTTCTTTGGAATAAATAGTCAGGATTGTGCTGATGATGTCTGCACATTTCCTAAAACAATGAATGTACTCCCCTAGTACCTAGATGCACCCACCTCAGTCTTCCCAACTTTTCCAATTTCATATCTCAGCTAGGATTGCTATAGAAGGACCTCTCATTTCTAGCGCTCCTGACATGAGTTGTAGAAATTGCTTGAACAGGCAGTGCAGAAGGACTTGGATTGATGACAAACAATCCAAGTCCTTCTGGTCAAATAATTCGTCGCTCTACACCCGTGTAAAAAGTCTTCTCCTGAGAAGCCACCATCCACCCAAATGCGAACGAGTCGTGGCAGGCGTTGGCGTTCCTGATGCACCTGCTGGAGCAACTGCTTTGCCCCTTCGCGTTCGGGGACATTACCTGCAACGACTGGCACAGCAATCAACAGTCCCAAGGTATCAACCAAGGTAAAGCGCTTTCTACCCTTGATTTTTTTGTCAGCATCGTAACCCACCGCTTCATGCACCATGACGGCAGTGGGTACCGTTTGAGAGTCCAGACTGGTTGCACTCGGGCTGGCAAGGCAGGGCTGTTTTGTTAGTGGTAGAAAAAGTAAGGTAGGCGTGTTCCCTGTCTGAAGCGTCTTGCCATGAGTCTGATTGAGCATCTCAAACAAATCCCCGATTACCGCACGCAGCCGCGCTATCCGCTGTGGGTGGTGCTGTTACTGGTGATCATGGGAACGATGAGCGATTGTTTAGGGTATCGCGCTTTAGGCGATTTCGCCGAGCGCTATCAAGCGGTGTTGTTAGACTTGCTAGAGTTATCCCACAACCGCCTGCCCTCGTATTCAACGATTCGCCAAGTGATGATTCGGATCAACTTTGAGGCCATGACGACCTCGTTTAATGCGCAGGGCTGATTTATTGAAAGAAGGAAAAGAGACGACGCACATCATGAGCAAGCTGTCTTAGTCCCTGAGTCACTGAGGTAAAGCCATGCTGTCGAAAGAGGTTGACAGCAATGGTTCTCAGAATGGCAAAGTTCTCTGGTGCGTAACCTGCACACAAGGGCGTTATGTCTTCACGTTCAGGGGGTGACAACGAGCCTGTAACCATTGCCACAGAGCAGTTACAGCCGTTCTGCTCCCGATAAAAATTGGCATTGCTTTTGCCATTCATAGAACATTTGCCCTACCTAAGCGGTGACAGAATGCCTGATCCAAGCGACAGCTTCTAATATTTTAGAGAAATAAAATCAGATTCTTTTTGCTGCTTAATGCCTAAATCTCTTTCTACACAAGCGCTTCAAGGTCGTTGTCACCCCCTGAAGTCTTCACGCAGAACAACATCTTTGACCCAGTGCAAGCGATTTTCAATCTGCCAATGGTCACGAATGAGCTGAGCGAATTCAACGGCATCCGTGGCAACTGAACTGATGTAGAACATCGTTTCATGAGTGGGTTTAGTGCCGCGAATTCCAGTCCGTTGCACTCGAATTAAGCGCTGTACTCCCACCCAAGCCGCACCGAGATTTGCTCCAGGATTGAGGACACTCACGGTACGATGGGTGACGCGGTTCCTCGTTTGTTCAAGTTGATCATCAATGCTCTGAGGTGCGTGCTGCTCAAACTCGGTTTGCAAGTGTTCGTAGAGCTTAGGCTGATTGCCTTTGACGGCAATCACAAAGTCATTGCCACTTGCGATAATCTGCTCAACTGTTTTTTTGGGTATGTAATGCATCGAGACTCAAGCAAACGTTCTGCAATTTCAGCGTTTCCAGTAACGTTCTCACGGTGTCAATCTCGCTGCCCGCCTGCGTGTGCATCGGCATCAGTCCGACCACAATGCCTTGACGGACGCAGAACGCAGACACGACATTGACAAAATCTTGATACCGACTGTCGTACTCTTCGACACTGGCTTTGATGCTTTTCCCATCGATAGCAAGTTGCTCCCCAGGTTGCAATCGAACCTGTTCTGCTGCCCAGGCATTGAATGCGCTCGTGACTGAGGCAAAGTCAACCCGAATCATCACTTGTCGGATTGTTGAGTACGACGGTAAGCGATCATGGGGCAATTCCATTAGCTTCAGCAGCACTGCTTGATGCCGCTCGACGAACTCGCCCAAAGCCCGATAGCCGACTGCGCCGCTCATCGTTCCCATGATAACCAACACTAACACCGCCCATAGCGGGTAGCGCGGTTGAGTTCGATAATCTCGCACTTGTTTGAGATGCTCAATCAAGCTCATGGTCAGTTACAACATAATCACCGCCTTGATTCTAGTTTTTCTCCTGCCAATAGAACAGCCCTGCGTTTAATGCGTGGGCAAGCGAGACGGTTGCCGTAAAACTTGGCGAAGCCATCGCGGTCGATGGTAAAAGTATCCGGGCGAGTCTAAGCGAGTACGACACCCGCTATCAAGATTTTGTCAGTGTCGTGTCAGCATACTGTACGCAAACGGGATTGGTAATTGGGCTACAAGCGATGCGCAATCGGGGAGGCAGCGAGATTGAGACAGTGCAATACTTGCTGCATGAATTGAAGTTAACAGGGGTGTGTTTCAGTTTCGATGCCTTGCACACCCAAAAAAACGGTTGAGCAAATCATCCAGAGCGGCAACGACTATGTGATCACAGTCAAGAAGAATCAGCCAACCTTATATCAATTTCTAGAGACTCAGTTTGCGCAACAGACACCAGATAGCTTGGACATTCAGAAGGAACACACTCGAGGTCGTGTCACCCAACGTATCGTGAGTGTCCTAAACCGCGTCGAAGATATTGACGCGGCTTGGGTCGGCGTGCAGTGGTTGATCCGAGTTGAGCGCAGCGGCACTCGAGGCGCAAAGCCGTACCACGAAACGATGTTTTACATCAGTTCGCGCCCCGTCGATGCAGCCGATTTGAGCCAACGGATTCGCGGACACTGGCAAATTGAAAACGGATTGCATTGGTCGAAAGATGTCGTGCTGGAGGAGGACACGGCACCGCTCTATGCAGGCTACGCGCCTGCCAACTTTGCCATACTACGGACGATGGTCATGAATCTGTTTCGACAGCATGGCTTGACCTCGATTACTCAAGGACTCAGACGCCTAGCACATGATATCCCTCTCCTTTTTTCCTTCTTTCAATAGAACAACCCTGGGGCTGGCAAGGTGGTCTGCGCCCACTCTCACCCATTGCACCAGATGGTCATGAATCCGCTTCCAACTGCCATCTTTGCGCCATTTGCAGAAGTAGTAATAGACCGTTGAGTAAGGAGGATACTCATTGGGTAGAAGTCGCCAAGCGCAACCTGTTACCAGCACATACAGAATCGCCTGGAGGACGCTCATCAAGCTGACGCTGCGGGGTCTACCCGTTGTGTAGGTTGGATGGAGCAGGAATTCAAATAATTGGTATTGTTCGAGGTTGAGTTCTGTGACGTAGGCTAGATCCATAGCTTCTTGGAAGGCTGTTGAAACTTTGTATATGATTCAGCCTATGACTCCAGGAAGCTTTCTTACAGTACGAGTGCTTATTGCTACTTTCTAAACATCCTCTTAAACAACGTTTACAAACAGTCTCTTAGTGTGCTTAATTTCGAATATCTCCGGTTAAGTCGATAATATCGTCCTAACTCCCCTGGCGACAGCTATAGTCGTTATTAATTGCTCCTTTCTTACATATTGGGACAGGTTGGCATGTCGTCCCCGACCAACAGCCTTGCGAGACTGGGCAATGCTTCACCGTAAGTGGGATGAATGTGAACCGATTGTTCCAGTACCTGCCATGTTGCTCCAGCTTCCATCAGTGACAAAAAGACATGCACTAGCTCGGCAGTTTCGTATCCCACTAGTGTTGCTCCTAAAATCAAATTCGTCTGAGTGTCGATGACCATACGGTAAAAGCCCAAATCATGCCCCCACTCTATGCTGCGAGCGATGTGAGCCATCGGCAGGGTGACTTCGCGAGCATGAATGCCCTGTTGCTGAGCCTGCTCTCGTGTCATTCCCACCCGGCCCACTTGCGGCTCGGTATACACGGCATAGCCTAAGACTCGATCGTCGCGTGTCCTCTGTTCGCCACAGAGAATGGCTTTCAAGCGACGATAGTCTTCCCAAGAAACATGAGTGAAGGCAGGCTGTTTGGCAGCGTCTCCGATCGCATAAATGCCAGCACCGGTGGTCTGAAACTGATTGTCAATTTTAACAAAGCCTTGGGCGTCTAATTCAACGCCTGTCACCGCAGCATTTAATGCATCAGTATTGGGTTTGCGTCCGATTGCAATCAGCAATGCTTCTCCATCCAGTGCTTCGCCAGTGTTCAGCGTCAGGGTAAACACACCGTTGGTATAAGCAACCTGCTGAACCATCGTGTTGAAATGCAATCCTATTCCATCGTGCCCCAATGCATCAGCAAGCACAGCACTGACATCGGATTCTTCTTGAGCGAGCAAGCGATCGCCTCGCATAATCAATTGGGTCTGACTGCCTAAACGCGCGATTCCTTGCCCTAACTCTAGGGCAATATAGCCGCCGCCAACCACGAGCAACCGGGGCGGAATCTGCTGTAAATCAAAGAAGTTTCGGTTGGTGAGATACGGCGTTCCCGCTAAACCGGAAATGTCAGGAATGGTAGAGGATGTCCCGGTGTTAATGACCACGATTGGAGCCTGCACCGTCACACTGCCTCCGCTCACCGTTCGCTCTCCGGTGAACGCGGCTTCAGCGCAGATGACTCTAACCCCTGCACTCTCTAGTCGCCGCTTGGTGCCCCCGTTAAACTGGCTGCGAATTTCGCGCACGCGCTCCATCACCTTAGGGAAATCGACTTCAACCTGTGCGTGTATGCCTAGCTTTGCGGCTTGACGAGCACGACCTGCGGCATGAGCGGCGGCTAAGAAGGCTTTAGAAGGCGTACAGCCATAGTTGATGCAACTGCCACCCAATGCATCGCGCTCAAAGAGAACAACGTTCTGACCTGATGATGCAAAGTCAGCCGCGAGTGGCACACCGCCCTGACCGCTGCCAATCACAATTACATCTGCTGTTTCCATCGTTACCTCTGTTGATAGTTGGTCATCTGTTTGTCGGATAATGCTCTAGACAAGGTGATTTTGTGATGAGATAATGCTGTCGGTTAGTTTACGGTGAAACAGATGAGTACACACTCAATGGTACTCGAACCAGTTCGCTGCCCGACTTGTAACGGAACTCATATTGTCAAACACGGTAAGAGTGCTGAAGGGAAACAACGGTATCGATGCCGGAATACGGACTGTTCCCGCCATAATTTCGTTTTAGACTACACTTATCGGGCTTATCTGCCTGAAGTTAAGCAACAGATTAGTGACATGGCAATTAATGGCAGTGGAATTCGAGACACAGCACGAGTGTTGAAGATCAGTCAAACAACCGTGATTGAAATATTAAAAAAAAGCTCGTCACTTAAAATCCGTCAATGAGCCGTTGCTCGAAACGTTGAAACCAACTGCGGTGGAAATCGTTCAACACGTCGAAGAAGCTGAACTCGACGAGATGTGGAGCTTTGTCAAATGTAAGCAACAAGAGCGATGGTTGTGGCACGCCATTGATCACACTACCGGACAAATTCTCGCGTATGTTCTTGCCGATCACAAAGATGCAGCATTCCTCCAACTGAAAGCCTTATTAGCCCCCTGGCATTCAAACGTTTTACACCGATGGCTGGGGAGCCTACGAACGTCACCTAGAAGCAAACCAGCATGTGGTTGGCAAAACCAACACTCAGAAGATTGAACGGAAGCATTTGAATCTGCGAACTCGAATCAAACGATTAGCACGGAAGACGATCTGCTTTTCCAAGTTAACGTTGATGCATGATATTGTCATTGGCCTGTTGATCAATCGGGAAGAGTTTGGTTTTACCCTCTAATCCTAAGATCACCTTGTCTAGAGCATTATCCGAATGCCGGTGCGTTCCACTCGGACTAAGCGCTCACACCCACCCAAGTTGCATCCAGTCCAGCAACGGTATCTAAGACACTAACGGTACGTTGCGTCATCCGATTTCGGGTCTGTTCGGTTTGATCATCGACACTTTGCGCCTCATGTTGCTCAAACTGCGTCTTCAGGTGTGCAAACAACTTCGGCTGATTGCCTTTGACCGCAATCACAAAGTCATTGCCGCTTCCGATGATTTGCTCAACCGTTTTTTTGGGTATGCAAGGCATCGAGGCTAAACCTCCAAATCAGGGAAGTAAATAGAACATTTCCTTATAAGTATCCTAGATAGAGATTTTAAACAGAAGGCACTGGTTTGTTAATGGGTGAAGTTATCAAACCCACGAGTGGTCAAGAGTTCAGAGATTGAAACCGGGCGATTGCAGTACCCCATAGCCATCGCTGGAGTCATCTTGTGCTTCAGTCCCCAGTGCGGTCGTACCCAGTTCTGGATCAGACGTTGCACATCTAAAACTCGTTGTAATCCCTCCACGCACTTGGCATACAGGTTTTGTCGTCTGCGATAAGCACTCGCCAATCTTGTTGAACAGGCTTGACATTTCAGACGATCGCTTCTACTTGATGGCAGCTTGATCTCAACACCAAAAAGCAGAAACTGTTAGAATCTCACTTCAAAGCTAAGCTATTTCCCAACATCTCTAGTAATTTCTGGATTGGCTTGTACGGAACGCTGTGGATTGATTCGATGGATGCGTGGTCAGTCTGGGCGGAGCAACTGATGTGACTCAAGCCGCAAAAGCGCTCTTTTTTCTGACGAGGATTACGGGCACTTTCCCTCATCCAGTCCGCTTTCTAGCCGCTCTGTCACCCCGTGAGCACTTTCACCCAAAGCAGCATAAACTAAGTGCGAAACGATACTGAGAACAGCTACGCCAACGCTTTGAGGAGTAGCAAGAAATCGCTTGCGTGAAAATTGCTGCGTAAAATTAAGCAACGCTTGAATGTTGGAGGATTACTGTGCTTAATGCTGAACATACGTGGTTAAGTTGATAATGCCATGACAAACAATCTGCCGTTCTGGTCAAATAATTCGTCGCTCTACACCAAAGATCTTGAGAGGAAAGGTGAGTGGCAGTCGTCATGCTAGGAATCTCCATGCGAGTCGTTACTGTCATGTGAACGCTGAGTTTAAGAGTTAAGGAGCCGATCGCTCAGGTCAATGGGTTGCTGTTGGTGATAGCTACAGCGAAAAATGCAGCGTTTGTGGTTAGCGTGATGCAGCTTGGCACACTTGATGGCTCTGCGCCCGAACCCGTATTGGTACAATGCGGATGCTGAAACCATACTGAGTGGTGGCACCAACACATACAGCCAGAATGCCGTCCAATTTTGGGCTGGAAATGCCGAGGCAAAACTGCGGGCAGGGTTCATGCCAAAGCCAGAAAGGGGCGCTTCAAGGGTGACATAAAGCATCACTAAACAGCCTGCAAATACTCCTGTGTAGCGACTGAGCGTGTTGTGGTTGCTGGTGAACAGAACCATCGTCATCATGATAAATGCAACAATCCACTCACCAGCCAACGCGCCGATCAAGCCCAGCGCACTAGGAACCGTCACGACATAGCTCACAGGGGGTTGCGTGAACAGGCTACCAAAGAGCAATGCCACCAGGTAAACCCCTGCTAAACCACCCAGGCATTGAAACACAATATAAAAAATGGCGTCCTGACGTTTGACTTTACCAGCTCGGTAAAACGTGAGCGTAATCGCTGGATTCATGTGTGCCCCGGATTGCTTGCCCCAGGGAGAATAAATCAGTGCGATCGCCGTCGTACCCATTGCCACCCCAATCAAAAAGCGACGCAGATCAGCATTGGTGATCGCCTGATGCACCGGGGAATGGGGATACTCAAACAGGATCGTAAATACACCAGCCGAAACCATGAAAAGCCCAAGCTCTGCGGCTTCCATCAGATATTCTGGTAGATGCCTTTTAAGGGTCTCCATGCTGACCTCCCGCTGTTCCACGATTAACAGTTCGATGTTCCACATTCTGTAGAATCATCGCGGCTACCAGTCCTGTCCAGCCCGTTTGGTGGCTGGCTCCCAGACCCGCACCATTGTCACCGTGAAAATATTCATGGAACAGGATCAGATCTTTCCAATGGGGATCGGTTTGGAAGATTTCCAGATTGCCATAAACGGGACGCTTGCCCGCTTCATCCGGCTCGAAGATGGAGACTAAGCGATGAGAAAGCTCGATCGCTACCTCTCGTAGCGTCATTTCATGACCAGAACCCGTTGGACACTCAACTTTGAATGTATCGCCGAGATACTCATGGAAGCGCCAAAGTGCTTCGATAATGAGATAATTCACCGGAAACCAGATCGGTCCCCGCCAGTTGGAATTGCCGCCAAACAGCCCTGTGGTAGATTCGGCGGGTTCATAGCGCACGCAGTAATCATGCTCACCTTCATGCAGCGTATAGGGATGTTCTAGATGAACTTTTGATAGCGCCCGAATGCCGTGAGGACTGAGAAATTCATTCTCATCCAACAGGCGCTGCAAGACGCGCTTTAATCTTGACCCGTAGACGATCGCCAATAGTCGTCTGGCTCCTATTCCAGGCGTTTCCATACACGCCACTTTATTCTTCAGTTGGGGACGATTGCGGATAAACCAATCCATCCGCCGCTTAAACCCTGGAAATTGCTGTAGTGTATCCAACTCCAGCACCGTCACCGCAAAGAGGGGAATTAACCCCACCATCGATCGCAGCTTCAGCGGAAACTGACGCCCATCCGGCAGTCGCAGCGCATCGTAGTAGAAACCATCTTCGTCATCCCAGAGCGCAATCTCGGCATCGCCAATCCCATCGATCGCATCTGCAATGTAGAGGAAATGCTCAAAAAACTTGCTGGCAATGTCTTCATAGGCATTGTCTTCTTTCGCCAGTTCCAGCGCGATCGTCAGCATGTTCAAACAATACATGCCCATCCAGCTTGTGCCATCAGCTTGATTCAGATAGCCGCCTGTGGGAAGTTCTTTGCTGCGATCGAATACACCAATGTTATCCAGTCCTAGAAAACCGCCCTGAAAGACATTGTTGCCTTCTATATCTTTGCGATTGACCCACCAGGTAAAGTTCAGCAGCAGTTTGTGAAAGACACGTTCCAAAAATTGGCGGTCACTGCGTCCATAAAACTTTTGCTCTACCTGATAGATGCGTAACGCTGCCCAGGCATGAACTGGGGGATTGACATCACTAAACGCCCACTCATAGGCAGGCAATTGACCGTTAGCCTGCATGTACCATTCGCGGGTGAGGCGATCGAGCTGCAACTTGGCAAAGTCTGGATCAAGCACCACCAAAGGAATCAAATGGAATGCTAAATCCCAGGCAGCAAACCAGGGATATTCCCACTTGTCAGGCATAGAAAGAATATCTTCACTGAATAGATTGATCCAGTCATGGTTGCGTCCTCTCTTCCGTTCAGGTGGTGGCGGCGGTTGTTTGGGATCACCATTTAACCAGTCATGCACGACGTAGTTATAGTACTGCTTGCTCCACAACAGTCCGGCAAACGCCTGTCGCTGAATGTTGCGCTCCTCTTCCGACATTGGAAAGGGACAGAGGCGATGATAGAACTCATCTGCTTCCTGTTTTCGTGTGTGAAAGATCTCATCGAACTCAGCCCCTAATGGATCGCTGAGTGCCTGTTGATCGGACAACCGTAGGCGAACCGTTTTGGTTTCTCCGGGTGCGAATGTCAAGGGATAACGAGCCGCAAATTTAGTGCCAATGCGATCGCCATTAATCGCATTTTGCTTGCCATCCACGACATATTCATTGATGCCGTCTTTCACATAGGGTGATGTATTGCTGGAGCCAAAGAGCCGTTCGTAATTCGTTTCGTTATTGGTAAAGAGCAGTTCTGCACCGGGTTCACAATAGAGCCAGTGAGTACCAAGAGTTGGATGGTCGGCTTCCAGTACGCTCACTGTGGTGTCAGCGACTACTTTAATGAAGGGTGCTTCGGTATCCGGCAGCCAGCCCCACAAGTTGCGAAACCAGAGCGTTGGTAGGAGATGCAGCGTACAAGTTTCAGAGCCTCGATTGGCGATCTCCACCTGAATCAAAATATCTTCAGGTGATGCCTTGGCGTATTCCACAAAGACATCGTAGTAGCAATGCTCGGCAAAGATGCCGGTATCAAGCAGCTCAAATTCGGGTTCAAATTTGCTGCGGCAACGGTTTTCTTCCGTTAACTGGGTATAGGGAAACGCCTGCTGGGGATACTTATACAGGCATTTCATGTAGGAATGCGTGGGCGTATTGTCTAGATAAAAGTAATACTCTTTGACATCCTCGCCATGATTCCCTTCACTACCCGTTAAACCAAATAAGCGCTCTTTCAAAATCGGATCGTTACCATTCCACAAGGCAATCGCAAAACACAAGCGCTGACGATTATCCGAAATGCCCGCGATGCCGTCCTCACCCCAACGGTATGCCCGCGATCGTGCCTGATCATGGGGGAAATAATCCCAGGCAGATCCAGACGGGCTGTAGTCTTCGCGCACCGTGCCCCACTGCCGCTCACTCACATAGGGTCCCCAACGCTTCCAATATGCAGTGCGTCCCCGATCTTGCTGCAACCGCTGTTCTTCTGGAGTCATCATTACTACTGCTCCTGATAGTTCCAGAGTAAACCACCATCGACAAAGAAGGTTGTGCCCGTAACGTAATCGGCTTCAGCAGAGGCAAGAAACGCGACGATCGAAGCGACATCGCCTGGTTTGCCTAAGCGCCCTAACGGAATATTTTGCAAAAGTGCACCCAACTTCTGGGGATCATTCAGGAGTTTGGTATTGATGGGCGTTTCGATCGCCCCTGGAGCCACATTGTTGATGTTGATCCCAAGCGACGCTAGTTCGACTGCCAAGTTACGGGTCAGCATCTTCAAACCGCCCTTGCTCGCACAGTAAGCAGCAAAATGAGGAAAGGGCAGTTCTTCATGCACTGAACTGATGTTAATGATTTTGCCAGGTTGTTTGGTTTCCCTTAAATGGTTCACAAGAGCCTGCGTTGCAAAAAATACACCCTTAAGGTTCACATTCAACACGGCATCATAATCGGCTTCAGTCACGTCCCAAAAATCGGCATTTTTCTCGATCCCGGCATTATTGACTAGAATATCCAACTTGCCAAAGTGAGCAATACTGTCTGCAACCATGCGCTGCACATCAGCCACCCTCCCCGCGTCTGCCTGCACTGTGAACCCATCAACCATGTGGCACTGACCACCCGCCGCTTTCACTTTCTCCAGGGTTTCTTCTGCGCCTTCTGGATGCGATCGATAGTTAATCACTACACCCGCTCCTTCTTGAGCCAGCCGGATGGCAATGGCTTGTCCAATGCCTTGGCTGCTGCCTGTTACCAACGCTACCTTACCGTCAAGTTTCATAGGTTTCTTGGTGAGTTTTGAGTTTTGAGTTTGAGTGATTGCATTGAGGCGTGAGCGCTGATCACGCTTAGCTACTTCAAGCGCTCCATCAAATGTTCACTGACCCGCAGAGCATTGGCAATGATTGTCAGCGTCGGATTAACGCCGGAGTTTGATGGGAAGAAACTGCCATCCACCACATACAAATTATGGATGTCATGCGTGCGACAGTTGAGATCCAATACCGACGTGGTAGGGTCTTCACCAAAGCGACAGGTACCACACTGATGCCCCACAACCTGAATGCCTGTGTTGTTGCGCGGATAAATACCGTGGTGCAGTCGCACATTTTCGGCACCTTTATCGATCGCCTTCAAGATTTCCGTCCAGCGATGAACCAGGCGATCGCGGGCTTTCGTATTATTGGGCGTGTAGTTTAAATGCAATTTATCTCCCTCGACCTGCACGCGATTATTGGGATCAGGTAAATCCTCTGTTTGTAGCCACCAGCCCGTAGAATGGCTGGCAATTTGCTGCAATCCAAAGCCGGGTACTAATTTTACCAGCGGAGCCAGCAGCGACGGCGCTTCGGCTGGGATCATATCTCCAAGGACGTTACCCGTGTTTTGCACTTCGCCCATCGGATAGGGAAAGTCTGGTTCTCCCCAGTAAAAATCATTCAGACAAATGGTTTTTTGATACACATCAGGATTAGGGGTAGTGCTGAGTTGCACCATTGCAGTAGTCAGGTGCTTCATCAAATTGCGCCCGACCTGATCAGAGCAATTGGCGAGTCCGATCGAATGCTTATCGTTGGCAGATCGCAACAATAGGGCTGCTGAATTAATGGCACCACAGGCAACCACCACAATGTCACCCTGAAACAGGTAAGTCTCCCCACCAATCTCAGTTTCCACCCCTGTGATCTCCCGACCCGATTTGCTCGTCTGTAGCCGCAATACTTTCGCTTCGGTTTTGAGCGTCACGTTGGGAAATTTCAATGCGGGTTCAATCCCTTCCACTTCGGCATCTGCTTTACCGTGCACTAAACAGGGAAACCCATCACACGTATCACAACGAATACAGGTGCTGAGGGTACGATCGACTTCATTGAGCTTCAGACCCAGTGGCAAATGAAACGGATGCAAACCCTGCTTTGAGATCGCCTCACTCAGCTGCTGCATGCGCGGCTCATGGCGAATGGGAGGATAGGCATACTCGCGGCTGCGAGGTGGTTCCGTTGGGTCTTCGCCCTGTTTGCCATGCACATCGTAAAGGATCTCCGCTTCGGTGTAGTAAGGCTCAAAGTCCGAGTATTTGAGCGCCCAGGCAGGCGAGATGCCATCGCAGTGTTCAACTGCTTCAAAATCCCGCTCTCGTAAGCGCAGCAGAGCCGCACCATAGACTTTGGTGTTTCCGCCCACCCAGTAGCTCATCTGAGGACGAAACGGTTTGCCAGCACCGTCATACCAATGGTCTGATGTATGGTAGCGCTCCTTCGCGTACACTTCAGATGCACTCCAATTCGTTTTTTCTTTGGGTAAGTAAGTCCCTTGTTCCAAAATCAGAATTTTCTTGCCAGTTGGGGCCAGTTTGTAGGCTAAGGTGCCGCCACCTGCACCCGTACCAATAACAATCAGGTCATAGGATTGCTCATCATTGGTCACGATCGCTCTCCTCGTTGGTTTTTGCTTATTAATTCAGGTAGAAGAACTCGTTCAGCCACCAAAGCCGCATCGTCTTAGGCCACTTGCGTTTTTGTTAAGCCTGAGCAAATTGTACTAACAACCATACCAGCAGATTCTGAGTAATGGGTAAGAAGATTCTGAATAATGGGTAAGAGTAGTGCCTTTACATCAAGAACAAGAAACAATAGCCTTAGCCAATTTGTCCTAAGTTAGACTACGGCTCATTGACCAAGACCACTAATTTCCCTTTTGCCTGGTTAGACTTCATATATTGATGGGCTTCAACAATTTCATTGAAATGGAAAATCTGATCAACATTGACTCGGCTTTGCCCCGCAGCGACACCATCAATAAAGTGTTGTAACTGTTCAACTGAGAAGTCTGTAGACGGTCAACCTGACTGTGTGAAGAATATCATTCATCGGTGAAAAGTTGAAGGCCCAAGCATTGCCCAAAATTCTGGTCATGCAGACAATACCGCCAAGGGTTGCGCATTGCAATGAATCAAGCAGAGTCGTGGTGCCCACGAGTTCCAAAACTCGATCGACACCATTAGGAAAGTGCTCATGGATGACAGATGCAATTTTCCCAGTTGGGCAGAATTCATTGAGTTATCTAACCGTCTGCCCGAGAGCTAAGGGATGGCAACAACACTGTTTCTGATTCATCACGCATGTCTAGTCTCTAGCCTCACTATGCATTGCCATAAACTGGAATTGCTGCCCCTCGGATATCTTGTGCTGCTTCAGATGCCAGAAAACAAATGACTTGAGCTAACGATTCGGGGTTAACCCATGTGTGTGCATTTTGAGATCCCATCGCCACTCGGTTGACAGGTGTATCGATGATACTGGGCAGAACAACGTTGGCAGTGATGTTTGTGCCTTTCGTTTCATCTGCGATCGCCTTGGTCAGAGCAACCACTCCTGCTTTTGAGGCACAATAGGCGGCGAGTTGTCCGCTTGGTTCTACTGCACCTCGTGATCCGACTGTTACGATCCGTCCATAACTCTGTTCCAGCATTCGTCGGAGGCAGTGCTTGCTGACTAAGAAGGTTGAGTTGAGGTTTAAATCAAAGTCTCGTTGCCAGTCGGTAAATGGATACTCGTGAGTTTTGCCCATTGCAAAGCCACCAACGAGATGAATTAAGATATCAACTTTGGGCATGTTGTTCACTAAGCGTTCTACGGACTGCTCATCTTGAAGATCGGCAGAGACAGCATTGATGCGAGCCATGTCATCAGCAGGCAATGCTTCTTTCAAGCGATCGAGATCTTGAACTCGACGGTATGGAATTGTTAGGTTACCCCCTTGTGCTAACACAACCGGTGTCACCCCCAAACCAAGTCCACCTGTTGCGCCTGTTAACAAAACATGTTTCCCTTCCATGTAATACCACCTTATATTGATTCATTGGATGGGTTAAACGTTCACCTAATCAAGAACACGCTCATGTCACGATCCGTTTTGTAGATCAGTTACAGTAATGCTTTCTAACACTAATCTGTAGCTGATTCCTTCAGTGACCAAGCGTTTGAGTCGTTGGGTGAGCGCAACGCTCGTGTAGCATAAGTTCAGTGGAAGGGAGGTGAAGTTTTACCTCCCTCTACCTCATGCAGATGGAAAATGCTGTAACATCCTTATTTGATTTCAGCCGAAGCAAATTCTGTGACTCGCCCAAGTCGTGCTGCTAGAAACACATCATAGGTTGCACAATAGGCGATCGTGACATCGTTTGCTTTGTTGTAGAGATGGACAACCGTACCTGCCCCTCCCGGTTGAAGTGCGATCGGTTTTAAATCTCCAAAGAAAAGACGACGAATTGTATCACCGCTGCCTAATTCATCTCTCAACTTTCGCAGTAGAGCCAGTTTTTTCTCAAGATCTTGAGGGGTTGGATCGGCTGGATTTATGGCTTGGCTCATGATCGAATTTCTCCAATGATGTTTACAACGTACGTCACCACGGCCCGGTATCGGCAGGCTCATTTACTGATTGCAGAATTAAGTTCAAGCTGCCTTTATTTGATGCATGTGAGGTGAGCATGGGAGTGGCGATCTCATTTCTTACTTTGTCGGGGATTACACCAATCGCAGGTCATTTGTAATTCGAACTGGATAAAGTTATGAGAGGCTTGTAACTCATAAAAAGCAAGAAACAAACTCCAGCAGAGAATACAAACAGCCACTAGAAAAATAGCTAAGACGAGATAGGAAACCCACTGAATTGAAGTAGCGATCGAAACAGCGACAACCAGCATGTCCACAACGAAAATAAATAGGGAAAAGTAAATCAGTGCCAGGATATTATGAAGCAGATGGTGATGATGCAAAAGCTTTGGGGTTAAACACTCCAAGTGATGCAACTGATTTACCTTTGGACCATTGCCCAAATTACTCTGCCTTAGATTTACACTCTCCTGCTTTAAGGAACGGAGCAGATTGTCGATAGCGGTGTACCGAAGAATGATCCCATTTAGCAGAATCGCACAAGCAGAGATCATGACTGCTGGAGCAATAATGGCTCCAATTACTCTAGTAGCTGCTTCCGGTGACAGTATCATTGTTCAACTAGTTTAACTACGTCACAATCGGACAGGTGACCGTAATTCCAGCAGGTGTAAATTCTGGACTACCGTCAATATTGGCTCACAATCCTCGTGCGTTATATTGCAGAGACTGGAAAATATCGTTAAGTTGACAATACCGTCACCAACAGAGCACAACGATTCTGATGTATTCACGATGCATTTAGACTTCTCTATTGCGCGATCGCAGCATGTTCAATAACCTCAGCAACGGCATTTGGATGAGAAACCATCACTACATGTGACGCGCCATCCACAGCGAGCGTCTCCCTTGAGTTAGCGCGCTTCGCCATGAAAGAGTGCACCGCCGCTGGAATGTTCAAGTCGCGATCGCCATAAATAAACCAGGACGGGATGGACTTCCATGCAGGCGCGCTGGAGGCTTCGTTCAGCGCGCCTTCTGTAATTGGACGCTGGGTGCTAGCCATCAACTTCGCGTCACTGGCGGGCACATCCGCAGCAAACTGTGCGTGGAACTTGTTCTGCTGAATGTAGAGGTCTTTGCCGCCATCAGGCAGTGCAACTGGTGGCGCGAGTGTCGGACCGAGTGTGCTGCCCGGATGACGTCCTGAAAGTTCGGCAGCAGTCTCGCCCACCTCAGGAGCGAAACCAGCAACGTAGACCAGTGCCTTCACGCTCTTGTTGCCATTGACTGCATTGGTAATCACCGAGCCTCCGTAGGAATGCCCGACCAGCACGATCGGACCCTCGATCCCCTTGAGGACGCTAGCGACATAGCCCGCATCACTCTTAACTCCGCGTAGGGGATTCGCTACAGCAATCGTTGGGTAGCCTTTTGCAATCAGTTTGGTCAATACACTGTTCCAACTGGAAGACTCAGCAAATGCACCGTGGACAAGAACGATAGTGGGCTTGCCGTCTTCGGCGCTTGCAGGGTTCCTCATGCCTCCTAGAGACGTGAGCATAACAGTTCCTACAAAGAGTGCGACGATCAAAATCAGACGAATGCCGTTTCTGAGGATGGGCCTGTTCATGGTGTGATCTCCTTGGTATTTGTTTATGTGGCTAGATCGTTATGCCATCGCTACTACAACGTCATCTGTAGACAAAACGGCGTTGGCAACATACCCAAAATTAATGAGTGCTGCCTTGTAGCCGTCACCTAGCTCCGGATGATGCGGAGCCGCCGTCGCATCCTTGACGACAAGCACCTCAAAGCCCTGTTCGATTAAGTCGCGCAGATGGGCTTCCACACAAAGATTTGCTAGCATTCCCAGCAGGATGACTTTGCTAAGATGACGCTTCCGCAGTTGCAACACAAGATCATTGCTTTGCGGTCCATAGACCTTATGGGGGCTGACCACGATCGTCTTACCATCCTCAATGAAAGGCTTGTAGCGATCGAGCCAATCGGCACCTGATCCTAAAAAGCCATCAAGGGTTAAGGATCCACTGCGAGTGAATTCCTTCACCCCAAGCATCATCTGCTCCAGGGTTCCGGCAAATTTCCAATTGTAATCAGCGGGGTAGTAATAGTGGGGCGAAATGAACACCTCAAAATCGTTCTGCTTCGCGGCTTTGAAGATGCGCTCAATGTTCTCAACGGTCTGATTGTCTTTCACACTGTCACCCACCAAATCCCAGGAAACTCCGGCTTCACTGAGGACATCGTTTTGTGGATCGATCACAACGATCGCGGTGTCATTTTTGTTGATGTTCATAGCTTTCCTTGCTTGTTAAAGATTTGTCAGTCAGGGGGTCTCTCACAACCTAATTTGGAATTGCCATTGCGTAGCTGCAAAATCTGCCCTTACCGGCCTCTGCCGCAATCGCAACTTGAGTATTAAAAACCACCACTGATCGGTAGCGTTGCTCCCGTAATCCAGCCAGAATCGGAAGATGCGAGGAAGACAACGGCTGGGGAAATGTCTTGGGGTTGTCCAATCCGTCCCAAGGGAATTTGCCCTTCAACCTGCTTTTGGAAGTCACCCCCGACTGCACCAGCCGCCTGTGTGCCTTCTGTTTCCACAAAGCCAGGATTGATGGCGTTAACACGAATGTTGCGGGAACCCAACTCTTTAGAAAGTGACTTTGTGATAGCATCAACTGCCGCTTTGGTCGCACTGTAAACGGAGTTGTTTGGAAGTGGAATGGTACTGACGAGCGAACTGATATTGATAATATTGCCGCCTGTCGAGTCGAAATGTTTGACTGCCTGTTGCGTGGTGAGAATTAAGCCCAACACATTCAGATTGAAATGTTTGTGAAAGCTCTCCTCAGTGATATTTTCGAGTGGATAACTTTCATAGATTCCAGCATTGTTAACCAGGATATCGAGCTTGCCAAATGTTTGTTGGGTCTTGGCAAAAAGCTGTTCAACTTCTACTTTTTGGGAAACATCTGCTTGAATGGCGATTGCCTTTCCACCCGCGCTGGTAATGTCATCCACCACGCGATCGGCTCCTTCCTTGCTGAAAGCATAGTTGACGACTACAATGGCTCCTTCGGCTGCCAGATGTTTGGCGATCGAGGCACCAATTCCTTTCGATGCTCCTGTCACGACTGCAATTTTCCCATCTAATTTTTTCATGATGAGGCCAATAGTTGTTGAATTGGAAAGATTCATCTACAACGGATGGAGACTCGCCTGCCGCGCTGGTTCATCCAATAAGGGCGGTTTATTAGCAATGCTAGCTCCATGCTTTTGTATCCACACCAGCAGAGCAGTTGAGGTAAGTGCTTTATACTTACTCCGCGAATGGACTGCTATTGAGCATATCGTTCCAACTGGGAGGAGCAAATCCATGAATGCAGCAACGACCGACTTCAGTTAGCCAAGTAAATGTGGCTGCCTGAGGCTTTCGTTCGACTTGTGAAACCATTAATTGCGTTATCTGTTGATTGAAGCTAAGCCGAGGATAGGCATCCAGTATTCGCTCTACTGTTTCTGGAGTGATATCAGAAATCCGCATTCCTAGCAGATCGGCACTCGCTCCTAGATGCACCAACGCAATCTCAGGCTGTTTGCGTATAGCGATTCCAATCGAGGTGTGGAGCGCGATCGCATCCCAAACAATCTCCGCCTTCTCGTCTGATAATCCATGTTCTAAAACGAAGGCTCGTGCAGCATCAGCACCATTGACTTCAAACCGTTGTTCACCATCAAATCGCTCAGTCAATCCCAGATCGTGCATGATGGCACCCAGGTATAACAGTTCGCGATCGCACTTGAGACTGTCACGTATTCCTAACAAATCACCAAAGAGAAAGGTTCGGATGCAGTGATTACATAAAGAAGTGGGTGAAACTTCTGTAACCAGTCGCGTTGCTTTTTTACAGATCTCGCTATCTGGAATTGAATCGTGAATTAAAGCCATTTCCGCCTCGATGATTCTCAACGTGATTACGTGAGTTGACTGCTTCTAGGGTGCTTCAAATCTGTGCCATACCGCCATCGACAAACAACTCAATGCCATTGACAAAACTGCTATCGTCTGACGCAAGAAAGACAACGGCTTTGGCGATCTCATCGGGTGTGCCGACTCTTCCCAGTGGGATGTTGTTGGCTTGGCTCTCCACAAATTCCTGCACCTGCTCATCATTCAGCCCCAAGAGATTGTAACCAGGAGTCGGAACCACGCCAGGACTAATGGCATTCACCCGAATCTTGCGCTCTTTGAGGTCAAGTGTCCAATTGCGGGCAAACGATCGCACTGCGGCTTTGGTTGCACTGTAAACGCTAAATGCTGGAGTGCCTACGGTGGAAGCCGTCGAGGCATTCAGAATGATAGAAGCACCCTCTGGTAGCAGCGGCAGTGCCTTCTGCACAGTAAACAGCAGACCTTTGACGTTGGTGTCGAATGTTTTGTCAAAGTGTTCTTCGGTGATCGCTCCCAGTGGGGCGATTCCTCCACCGCCAGCATTGGCGAAAAGCACATCGAGGTGTCCTTTCTCTTGCTGGATTATGGCGAACAGGCGATCGAGGTCTGCCAGATTGGAGACATCGCTCTGAATACCCGTGACGTTTTTCTCGATTGCCTTCACAGCAGCATCCAATTCAGCCTGACGACGACCTGTGATGAAGACATAAGCGCCTTCAGCGACAAAGCGTTTGGCAGTGGCAAGACCAATGCCACTCGTACCGCCAGTGACAAGAGCAACCTTTCCTTCTAGTTTGTTCATGATGCTGAATCCTGTGGTGATTTCAGTGCTACTTCATTTCAGCCGGATCGAATGCGGTCACTCGTCCTGGTCGGGCAGCCAAAAAGACATCGTAGGTGGAGCAATAAGCAATAGTGACATCATTGGCTTTGTTATAGAGATGGACAACTGTGCCAGCTCCTCCTGGTTGGAGTGCAATGGGTGTCAAATCGCCAAAAAATAGACGGCGAATCGTGTCCCCACTGCCTAATTCATCTCTTACCTTTCGGAGCAGAGCAAGTTTCTTCTCAATGGTTGAGGGTGTTGGATTTGCTGGGTCAGCTGATAAATGCATGGCTACAATTCTCCCGTAATTTTTACAGTGGTACTCGTTGGCGTTCTAGAAGTGAAGAAAATCGATGCTTGAGAGCATTAAGCACTGCCATAGACTGGAACGGCTGCCCCTCGAATATCTTGAGCCGCTTCAGAGGCTAAGAAACAAATCACTTGAGCTAAAGATTCAGGTTTAACCCAGTTGTGCGCGTCCTCAGCTCCCAATGCGACTCGATTGGTAGAGGTATCAATAATGCTGGGTAAAACTACATTGGCTGTAATGTTGGTTCCTTTGGTTTCATCAGCGATCGCCTTAGTTAGGGCAACGACCCCGGCTTTGGATGCACCATAAGCGGCGAGTTGTCCACTTGGTTCTACAGCCCCCCGCGAGCCAACCGTGACAATCCGTCCATACCCATGCTCTAGCATGCGTCGTAGACTGTGCTTGCAGAGTAAAAAGGTTGTGTTGAGATTCAAACCCAAGTCCCGCTGCCAATCAGCAAAAGGATACTCATGGGTTTTACCAGTTGCAAAACCGCCAACCAGATGGATCAACACATCGACTCGCGGCATATTATCCACTAGCTGTTGAACAGCTTGCTCATCTTGCAGATCAGCAGGAGTAAACTGGAGTCTGCTTTGAGTAGCGGGGGGGATAGCATCTTTGAGCCGCGCTGTTTCTTCCGCTTTGCGATAAGGCACTGTGACGAGCGCACCTTGTGCCAGTAAAACAGGAGTGACACCTAACCCTAACCCTCCAGTGCCCCCTGTCAGTAACACATACTTGTCTTTCATCATTACTCCACAAACTATTTCATCCTTCAACGCTGCCTGCTTACACCTTTGAAAACAACATATTTAACCCTTCGGTCATTGTGGGATGAGTCAAAACCCCATCGCGTAGAACGGTATAGGGCATCTGAGCTAGCATCACCATTTGCACCGTTGAAATCACTTCACCTGCTGCATGACACAACAGTGAACAACCAAGAATGCAACCTGTCTCGGTATCGACGGGTTTTACGTCCGTTTGCGACTAGCGCAGGTGCCAGTGTTTTACCCGGTTTGCCGCCACCGATAATAATGTTGTCATAGTCTTCAGTGTCCATTTCTATCTCCGTTGAGTTTGGCGGTCTTTCGTGCGGCAATTGGGATTACTTGGCAAACAATTCTTTGCCTGCTAAGACAGCAGCCACTCGTGCTACATTCGCGCCGTGATGCTTGGCAGCTTCCAGCCTTGGTTCAGTCACGCCTGTCTGCTCCATATGTTCTCCCGCAGAGCGTCCATAGGGGCCCCATTGCAGGCCACCAAGCGGATATCCTGGTGTGATTTTGGGCAAAGGAACCATCACCATTCCCAGTTCAGCAAAGTTATTTAACAGCGCCAGCATGGTTAGTTCAGCGCCACCCCCTGTATTGCCGTAACCGCCACCCGTTGCAAAGACAGCGCCCACCTTCCCAATGAGGCTATCTTTAATCCAAAGAGGCCCACAAACCTGATCGATAAATTTTTTCACTCGCCAATCTGGGCTGCCCATGTGGACGGGGGAACCCACAATGACAGCATCGCTGGCGATTACATCATCTTCAGTCACATCCTCAGCAAACTTTACCTCTACTTCAATTCCTGGAACTGATGTCGCACCAGACGCGACCACTTCTGCCATCTTCTGGGTATTGCCGTAATCGGTTGCGTAAACAATTAGAACCTTTGTCACCTTATTACCTCACACTTGTTGAAGTTGATAGCTGTTTGTACATCAAATCGCATTTAAATTCCGCTAGCCTAAATGCTGTTTTAAGAACGCTAAGGTGCGATCGCTCGCTAACTCTGCAGCTTCTTTGCGATAAGCGGAACTATTTATGCGACTAAACCCGTGACTGACTCCTGCATAGCGATAGATGGTTACCAGGGGGTTGTCTTTCAGTTCTTGCTGTATGGTCGCTTGAGCGTCTGGTGACACATACTCGTCATTTCCAGCTATGTGCAAGATCAGCGGTTTCTGAATCTTTGTCGCCTCGGCTAAATTCTTGTCAATCTCAACCCCGTAGTAACTCACGTTGGCATCGGCGTCGCTGCGGGTTGCCATCAAATATGCCAGTTTGCCGCCCAAACAAAAGCCTACACTGCCAACCTTACTTGTGCTGCTGGGATATTGCCGCAGAAAAGACAGGGCTGTCTTCAGGTCTTCTATGCCGCTATCTATGTCAAACGCTCCGAGTAGCTCAAAGCCTTTAGCACGCTGCTTCTCATCATCAAAATCCAGTTGCACATTCGGTTCCAGCCGCCAATACAAATCTGGTACGAGCACCTGATAGCCTATCTTCGCAAAATCATCGGCAATCTGCCGCATATTTTGATTGACCCCAACAATTTCTTGAATCAGCACAATTCCTGCACGCGGTTGAGTATTGGGTGTTGCTAGATAGGCATTAAAACTGCCCCCTAACAAAGCGGAAATGGTTACAGTTTGAGTTGTCATGGTGTTTCCTTCCTGTCTAATCAATTAGTGGGGATCGAAAATCCTAATTTGATTAGGCATTTGATTAGGCAGAGATAGGGTGCAGCCGCGAGGTGAGAAATTGACGGATGTAGTTTGCGATCGCGTCCCCATCTTCTTCTAATGCAAAGTGTCCGGTATCGAGTAAATGGAACTCAATTTCTTTCAAGTCGCGTTGGTAGGGATAAGCACCGTCGGCAGGGAAAATGGCGTCGTTCTTACCCCAAACAACCAGAGTAGGGGGTTGATATTGGCGGAAATATTCCTGCCATTGTGGGTAGAGCGGTGGATTCGTTCGATAGTCATAAAATAGCGCCATTTGAATCTCAGCATTTCCAGGGCGATCAAGGAAGAGTTGATCCATGTTCCAGGTGTCAGGGCTGATCGCCTCCGGATTGCGAGCGCCGTTTATGTATTGCCACTTCGTTCCCTCCAGGCTGAGAAAGTCTCTGAGCGGTTTAGCATTCTTAGCAGAAGGATCGTTCCAGTATGCCTTGGTCGGTTCCGTAAACTCCCCCAGTCCTTCTTCGTAGGCATTGCCGTTTTGCACAATCAATCCCTGCACTCGCTCTGGATGTTTTGTCGCAATTCGGTAGCCAACGGGCGCACCATAATCCATCAAGTAAAGGCTGTATTGCTTGAGGTCGATTGCAGTAATGAACTTCTCCACAATTTCAGCCAACTGATCAAATGTATAATCGAACTCATCCACCCCTGGCATGGAACTGTTACCAAAGCCTGGATAATCGGGTGCAACCAGATGGAATTTATCAGCTAGTGCGGGTATTAAATTACGAAACATGTGCGATGAGGTTGGGAAGCCGTGCAGCAGCAGAATTGTTGGATTATCACGAGAACCTGCTTCCCGGTAAAAGATATCTAAACCATCGATCGCGCTCGTGTGGAATGTAGTCATGAAACGACTCCTTGTGAGTTTATTGGTGAGAGTAAAGTGGTTGGCTTGCGGCGGCTACTTTGGCATGGGTTGCCACGTCGAGAAGTTAGCCAGATGTGCCCAGTAGGAACTCAATCCAATAAAAGCAAAGATGAGAGCTGCCGCAACTAACACAATTCCTCCAATAGTTCGCAAGAGCCGGTTTTCTTTTAGATAGAGGGTCAGTGCAGCAAAAATTCCTCCTAAACCCACTAAGATGAACCCAATTCCTGCTGGCACAGCAATTGGTGTGAGTCCCAGGTTGATGAAGCGGAAGCCAATTAGAAGCGATACAAGCCCTGCAAAGAAGCCATAAATGCCTAGGGTCAGTAGTTCCCAACCCATTGCGAGAGTGAGTGAAGTTCCTACGAATAGAATGCCAAATAGGGCAGTTGTTTCACCAAAGGCAATATTAAAACTACCAGGAATGGGCCAGGTAAGTGTCATGTGTAAGCCAGTGACTAAAGCGATCGCACCGACTACACCAAAGCCTGGAATCCAACGTCTCTGATTTGACCTACCAAGACCAAAATACACATAGCCAGCTAGCAGAGCGAGTCCAGCTGCCAGGTTAATGAGCATGAGTGTAACGTAATCGATAAACATTAGATCTCCTGTAAATGTTCGGTTTTATTGGAACTTAGACAAAAACTGAAACGAAGATGCCTGTCGCATTGCTTTGTAGCACCAGTTTTGGCTTCAGAAATACTCTTGCTTTGCGTAAGTCCTAGAAGTTTTACGGTGAGTCCTCGTATTGTCATTGCTCAGGAGGCGGAGGAATAATCTCGATGCCGTACTTAGGTGAAGTGGTGAGGATTTTATCTAAGTCTTCAGAACTCAATGGTGGAGCAGATGTAACTTGACCATTTACCGCCTTTCCTACTTCGGCAATAAACTTCTCAAATCCAGCAGGTGTCACCCAAACTAACAGTTTTGCAGGTACAGAGGTCGTATTGGTAAATCGATGAATCTGACCTTTGGGCGAATGGAGGAAGGTTCCTGCGGTTGCAACAAAGGTGCGATCGTCAAGCTGGAATTCAATCTCTCCGTCTTGAACATAGAATGATTCGTTTTCTCGGCTGTGCCGGTGCGGAGGTGTACCGCCTTGAGGGGCAACGATTACCTCACAAAGCGCATAGGCTTCCCCTGTCTCTTCACCAACTGCCTTAAAAGTATAGAGGTCTTGACCAAACCAGTAGCAATGACCTTGACCTGGTTCAACGAGAAGTTCGTTTTGGTTGATTGTCATTGTTATCTCCAAGTAACAAGTTGTTGATTGGTAAATTAGTGTTAGTGGTGGGAGTTCTGTTGCAATAGCGATCGCGCGGTCAGCTTTGATGGAAACACGCTACTGCTGGAAATAGTCGCGCCAACTTTTGGGTAAGGCTTCTAGTTGAGCAGCGCGGTGACGTAACTCCGGATTGTCTTTCTCACGAACATAGAGCTGGGTGATATCGGCAACCGTGATATTGTTATCATCCCGGCTCACCAGCTCTAGAGTGTCTCCGGCTCCGACTTTGCCCTCTTGCAACACACGGAAGTAAAATCCGGTGCGACGACTTGCAAGAAATCGTTTCACCATATCCGGTCGCCCAAACCGAATCCCCAGTTTGTAGCAGGGCAGACGAGGTTGTGTCACCATCAGTTTTACAGTACTGATCTGGAAGAGATCGCCAATATTCACCTCCTCTTCTCTCAGTCCAGTGATCGTGAAATTTTCACCAAAGATGCCTGGTAGTAGTTCTGTGTCAGGCAATTCACTTCGCCAGTAATCATAATGCTCGAACGGATAGACATAAACGGCTTTGTCTAATCCTCCATGAACGGTGAGATCGGCCTGTCCATCCCCGTCTACATTAAGCGATCGCACCATCACGCGATCGCTGACTGGCTCTTTAAAGATTCCAGTGCTAACTGTTTTCCCTTTCCAGGTCACTTCACGCGGAAGCCCGACGTTGACAGAGAAGATTTTCATCTTCATCTCAATTTCCTTTGAGAAAGTCCAGCAGCACCGGATTGACCTGATCAGCATGAGTCCAGTTGATGGCGTGCGGTCCATCAGGAATCACCACAAGGCGGCTGCCTTTGATTAGGTCCGGCAGTCTCTTTGCAGTAGACGCAAATGGAAGAATGCGATCGCTATCACCATGAATGATCAGGGTTGGTACATCAATGCGTGGTAAATCTTCGCGGAAATCGGTTAACCATGACGGTACACAGTCTAAAGTCCCCTTAGCAGAAGCACTTGCTGCCACATTCCAACTCATCTGAATAGCCTCATTACTGATGCGATCGCCCAGCAGCACATCTACGTTGAAGAAGTCTTTGAGGAATGTGGACATATAGGCTGGGCGATCGTCTACGATACTCTTCATGATGCCGTCGAAAACGCTTTGAGGAACTCCCTCTGGATTATCATCGGTCTTTAGCAGGAAGGGAGGTACTGGAGCCATCAGCACGGCTTTACTGACGCGCTCTGAGCCGTATTTGCCGAGATAGCGGGTCACTTCACCTGTTCCCATTGAGAAGCCGACCAACACCGCATCTCGCAGGTCAAGCTTTGTCATCAGTGTGTTTAAATCCGCTGCAAAGGTCTCGTAGTCATAGCCCAGCGATGGCTGGCTAGAGTCACCAAATCCTCGGCGATCGTAGGTAATGACTCGGTAGCCTGCTCCTAGCAAAACTCCTACCTGCTTTTCCCAAGAGTGACCGTTGAGCGGAAACCCATGAATCAACACGATAGGTTGACCCGCTCCAAAATCTTCGTAGTAAATATCAATGCTGGCAGAGTTTTCTTGACCGACAGTCACGTAAGGCATGAGAGTCTCCTATTTTGTGGATTCGTCTGTTGTTTGATGTGGAAAGTAGAAATCTAGGCAAACTTAGAATTTCGTCGTCATGTTGCCCATATCAAAATCTCTTGGTTTACGCTGTCTTGTTAGACAGGTTGCACAACGTAGTTACTATTCGGAAGGACGACAGGTCATGACTCCTTCCTTTTGGGGATTGGCATTGGGATTACTACTCATCGCTCGAAGCGCAATCGTGGGCTCATAGCCAGGGTAACAGCGTACCAAAACAGTATCTTCAGATTGAGTCACATAGAGCACATAAACAGGTCTACCCCCTAATACAGCAGGAATAAGGTTAGGAGGTGCGGGGGCTGTTGCAATCAGTGTTGACTGATTCAGCGTGAATACATCTGGTGTCTCAGACAGAGCAGACTTTACTTGGAGCAATTGCAAATTGATCAGGACTAATGCTGTGGAAATGACCAGTGCAACAGAGAATTGAGCCGATAGTTTGAACATAGTTCAGGAGTTTTAGTTGGCTCTACCAAATAGGAAAAGGATGTCAGAAAGAAGGGTTGCGATCGCAGAATTTGCAGATGAATTCTTACCCGTCGGAATCACCAATTCCCAAATAGGCTAAATGGCAGAATTTTTCACGTTGTGCTTAGTCATCAAATTTTTTCGAGTGCGACTGGCTTTAACTAAATCGGCCGCTTTTTCGCCAATCATGATCGTCGGTGCGTTCGTATTTCCGGTGGTGATCGTGGGCATGATGGAGGCATCCACAACCCGCAAGCCCTCAATTCCATGTACTCGCAGTTCAGGATCTACCACCGCCATCCGGTCAGTTCCCATTTTGCAAGTGCCCACCGGATGCCACACCGTACTGCAAGTTTCCCGGACGTAAGCTTCTAGCGCTACATCACTCTGCTGGTCGGCACCCGGAGCGATTTCCTTACCGCGAAACTCATCCAAAGCACTGGCACCGAACAAGTTACGGAGTAATTTAATCCCAAGAACGAGCTTTTGCAGATCCGCTTCATTTTGGAGATAGTTCATCCTAAACATCGGTGCGTCTTTGGGGTCGGGCGATCGCAAATTGACACTGCCAATGTTTTGGGGGTGAGTCAAACAGACGAAACTTGTGAATCCTGAACCAGAGTGGGCATAACCAGGCGGTGCCAAGGCAACGGGACCGAAGAGAAACTGTAAATCTGGCGCAGCATCCAGATGACCCTCGGTATGCAAAAACAAGCCCGCTTCAGCGATACTACTGGTGCTTGCCGGGTGTAAATCCTGAGTTGTCTCGTGTGTCACGGACACGACAGGGTGGTCTTGGAGGTTTTGACCGACACCTGGCAAATGGACCACTACCGGAATTCCCAGGGCTTTCAGGTGTTCTGCATTCCCAATGCCGGAAAGCATCAGCAGCTTGGGTGAATCGAACGCACCCGCACTTAAAATCACTTCGGAGTTGACCCGAACCTGGTGCAGCGTGCCTTCGTGCAGATATTCCACCCCAACGGTGCGGGTGCCCTCAAACAACAAGCGAGTGACCAATGCTCCTGTCGTTACAGTCAAATTGGGACGCTGGAGAATGGGCAGGAGGAAGGCAACTGCGGTACTGTGCCGCTTACCATCCTTAATGGTCAATTGATAGAGTCCTGCCCCTTCTTGCTGCTTTCCATTAGGATCAGGATTGTGGTCATAGCCTAATGCTACCGCTGCCTCTACAAAGCGTTGGGATACCACAGCAGGCGCAATGTGATCGGTCACGCTCAACTCTCCATCGACCCCGTGAAATTCAGACGCGCCTCGCTGCTGGTGCTCTGATTTCTTGAAGTAGGGCAAGACATCTTGGTAACTCCAACCGGGATTCCCAAATGACTGCCAGTAGTCATAATCGTGAGGATTGCCCCGCAGATAAATCATGATATTAATCGAACTGCTGCCACCCAAGACTTTGCCACGGGGACAAAAGATTTTGCGATCGTTGAGGTAGGGTTCTGGTTGGGAGAAATAGGCCCAGTCCACCTCAGAGCCCAGTAGACTGAGGCATTGGGCCGGGATTTGAATCTCTGGTTTTGTATCCGGGTTGCCCGCTTCGAGGAGTAACACCGCGGTGTCACTGTCTTCTGTTAGACGATTAGCAACCACGCAGCCTGCCGAACCGGCACCAATCACAATGTAGTCATATTGAGTCATAATATCCTCTGCTTCGATCAGCTATATCGGACTACCCAGTTCAATTAAAATGCCGTCTAAATCACGAATATAACCAACCGTTTGTCCCCATGGCTTCACTTGAGGAGCGACAATTGCTACAGCACCCGCTGCTACAGCCTGTGCAAACGCGGCGGCTACATCCTCTGTAACAAAACCAATCTCAATGCCAGCAGGCAACTTCGACAAGCTATTCTCTTGAAATTCCTGGGGTAGGTTAGAGTTTGCAAACTCATTAGTAGCAAAGGCAAGGGCGGTTCCACCGGTATCCATTTCAGCGTACTGCTTGCTCTCGTCAATGAACCGTTGTTTCAAACCAAAGGCACGTTCATAGAACGCGATCGCTTGGGCAATGTCTTTGACATAGAGAATTGTGTAGGAGAATTTCATTGTTTTTTGCTTCTATCAGAGAACTCAATTACTTGCGGCGGTAATGGCTGCCGTCAATTGTGCGATGTTCCAGCGATCGCGATACCGAACTCCGTTAATGAACAAAGCTGGCGCAACCGTTACGCCACTGTTGCATCCACTTTCGATATCTTGATTGATGCGATCCACATATGTTTGTGCAAATAGATCCTGCAAAAATTGGCAGATGTCGAGTCCTAGATGATTGGCATACTCAACGAGATAGCCGTCTTCTAATGTTTCTTGATGGGTAAACAGCATCTCGTGCATTTGCCAAAACTGACCTTGCGCAGCAGCCGCTTCCGCAACTTCTGCGGCCTTTTGTGCTTGAGGATAGATTGAATGCTCGATAAAGTGACGAAACACGACACAGAGCCAATTCTCTCCAGAAAACCCAGAACTGAAATGTTGCTGAATTTTCTGAATCAATCGATGTACTTCTCTACACTGAGAGCATTGGTAATTTCCATACTCCACGAGCACAACTGGAGCATTGAGTACTCCTTGGTAGTAATCGCGTTGTGAGGGTGAAACAAAGAGTTGATTAGGATGACTATCTTGATTCATCGGAAATTTTAGCGAAAGGGGTTTTTCATGGCATCAAGGGATTGCCATGTCTCCTATCCGTGATTCCTCCCGGCTCCGTTATTTGTATGACTAGCCTATGAAATTAATGTAGCTTTGTCGCCAACTCAGAGTTGAGTGATTGAAGGGATAAAACGACAGTTGCTAACTATCTTTGCAACGAACCCTCAACCGAACTTAAGTTCAGTTCTCATCGCTTGTCTCACAACTTGGCGAGTCCCCGCTTCAACGCGGTAATCACCGCTTGAGTGCGATCGCTCACGCCTAATTTACTCAGAATTCGGTTGATGTGAAATTTGACGGTACTTTCAGTAATATTTAAAGCCGCACCAATATCGTGATTACTCAAGCCGCGTGCCATCTGACGAACGACCTCTTGTTCTCGATCGCTCAACTCTGGAATGTTCATCCGTTGCACTAGTTTGGCAGCAACTTCAGAAGGGATATATTGTTGCCCGCTGTGGACGATCTGAATGGCATTGATGAGTGCTTCCGGTTCGGCATCCTTGAGCAAATAGCCCTTGGCTCCGGCGCGTAATGCGCGATAAATATCCTCGTCCCCGTCGTAAGTGGTCAGTATAATCATGCGGGCGTGGGCGAATTCAGCACAGATTGCCAAGGTCGCATCAGCGCCGTTCATCTGCGGCATCTGTAAGTCCATCAAGGTGACATCAGGTTGTAGTTGTTGATATTGCTCGATCGCTTCCTGTCCATCACTTGCTTGACCCACCACCGTCATATCCGGCTCATTTTCAATCATCGCGGCTAGTCCCTGCCGAACAATTGCGTGATCATCGACAATCAAAACGCGGATTGCTGCGGACTGACTCATGCTGATGCCTCCCGATGGACAAATACACTTACTTCGGTTCCCTGCCCCAGTTGGCTCTCGATCGAGAGTTGTGCCCCAATGCGTTCTGCTCGCTCGGTAATCCCTAGTAAGCCAAATCCCTGATTTAGGAGTGTATGATTGACTTCAAATCCTCGTCCATTGTCTCTAATGTATAAATAGCATTGTGTAGGCTCATAGACTAACTCAATTCGAATTTCGTTTGCATCTGCATACCGAAATGCATTCGTAAATGCTTCCTGTGCAATTCTCAGAAGATTATTCTCAGTCTCAGGAACTAACACATAGGGTGTGCCAATAATCTCACAAACCAAGCTAGTTTCGGTTGAAGATTGCATACTGGCTACAAATCGCTCTAGCGCCGTCCACAAATTACCATCTTCTAGAGATTGAGGACGCAGTGCCGCAACCGATCGCCGAGCTTCTGTCAGCCCACTGCGAGCCAGATCTCGCACAGTATTGATATGCGTTTGAATTGCGTCTGGGTTCGTTGCCATGAGTCGAGAAGTGGCTCCCATGTGAATCAGAATCCCTGTAAAAGCTTGTGCGAGAGTGTCATGAATTTCTCGCGCTATGCGGTTGCGTTCTTCTAAAATGGAAGCTTCTTCGGCACGTTTATGGTGGCTAATATCTGTATTTAGAGCATAGAATCCTCTGACTTGGGCATCGCTATCAACATTGGGGATTAAGGTCACACTGATATGCCGTTTGCCTGATGAAAGAGGGACTTCCATCTCCAAGGTTGCAATTTGCCCCGCTAATGCTTGCTTGATATACGGTTCAACAACTTGATAAGCCTTCTCACCTAACAGTTCACGGACAGACTTGCCCAAAATTTCAGTACGGCTATAGTGAAACCAGTCTTCATAGGTGCGGTTAACAAACCGATAGCGCTGATCGACATCCACATAGCTGATACAAACGGGGAGAGCGTCAGTAATCAGCCGTAATTCTTGTTCTTGATCGCGCACTTCTGCTTCACTTTGCTGTAAGGCTGCCGTTCGTTCTACCACCTGTTGCTCTAAAGTACGGTTGTAATTGGCTAAGAGATGTTCTGTTTGTTTTCGCTCTGTGATGTCTTGAAAGGCTGCGATCGCATAAGCCACTTTGCCTTGTTCATCAAAGACGGGAGTGCCCCACACCTCAACTGGAATAGCGACGTTATTTTGGCGAATTTCTACGTCGTCAATAGTGGTGCGTTCGCCGCTCAAAGCCCGGATAATCGGCAGTTTCTCAGTTAGATATACTTGATTCGTTCCTGCCACATAAAATTGGTAGTCTTCTGCAATTTGCTCCGGCGGCACGGCAGGATCAATCCCTTTACCCATGAGCTGAACGCCCTGTTGATTAGCATAGTAAGGGCGACCCGTTGCGTCCAATACTCCAATTCCTACCGGAACCGCTTCTAGGAATTGAGCCATCTTACTTTCGCTAGCACGTACCTCTGAGTATAGTTTGGCATTTTGAATAGCGCTCGCTGCTTGGGCGGATAGTAGATGTAGAACTTGCGATCGCTCTGGAGTAAATGCCCCAAACGCTAATTGATTTTCCAGATGCAACACGCCAATAAGCTTACTTTGATTTAGTAGCGGCAAACAAAGAAGCGATTTCGTTTGGTTGTGCTGAATGTAGGGATCATTGGTGAAATTACCTTCACGAGTTGCATCATTCAAGATGACAGATTCATGAGTCCGAATCACATACTGAATGATTGATTCGGGTAAGCGATTTGCGATGGGAATCGATTGCAGCACTTGTGTAGAAATGTTCTCACCATCATTCAGTTCGCAAGCAGCCTCGATTGACCATTCTCCTGCCCTTTCCAAAATCAAAGACCCTGTTTGTGCGCCAGCGTTTTCAATTAAGATCCGCATCAAGCAACTGAGCAACCGTTCTAGTTCAATTTCACTCGAAATTGCCTGTGCGGCTTTCATCACCGCCGCTAAATCGAACGCGCTGTCTGAGCGAGTAGCAGTGGTTCCATAAGTAGTGCGAATTGGTGTTTCAGCTATACTTAACGACTGAGAAAAGAACTGCGGGTAGTGAGTTTCTAAATCTTTCACCTTTGCCGTTGCTCCCCAGAGATCGTAGCAGTAGTGAGCTTCTTGCATGTAGGTTTGAGCAAACTTTTCCCGACCGCGAGACAGGTAAAATTTAGCAGCTAATTCATAGGCTAATGCTTCTTCTTGAAGATAGTCATTCTCTTTAGCACCTTGAATGGCTTGTTCATAGAATTCTTCCGCCTCAAGCAACTGACTCAAAACTCGCGCTTTCTCTGCCTCAACGAGATGATATTTATGCAAGTAATTCATGGGCGCATGATGTGCCCATTGCTTCATTTTCTCCTGATTAATCACGACTTTTTCAAGGATTACCTCTTGTACTTGAGCGTTGCTTTCAGGGTACATTGCAAGTCTTGTCAGTGCATCGTAGAGGTAGTACAAGGGAACAAAGGCTGACGCTGCTACTTGGAGCAAATAACGTTCCGCTAGAGCTGAGGATTCAACTGCTTGAGCATACTCAGAAAATAGACAGTATAGGAAAAGCTTATTGAAATAGTCTATAAAGATTGTGTGTCCATCATTCGCCGTTTTGTGTTGTGGCAGTCTATTTTCCTCATTGTAGAATTTGCCAATTAGGTGGGTTGGGCTAGCTGAGCACCCCATCAAAATTAAGATCGACTGGTGATGTATTTGCGTCCAGGTGAGTGCTGCTTCCTGTTTAATTTGACGGATTGCTTCAATGTATGTTCTCATCTCTCGTTCAAGTTCCACGAGTTCCTTTCCAGAGATAAAGGATTGGAAGCAGTAACCGTGAGCACAATAAGCAGCAAACTCCAAATCCCCCATTTCCAGCCCACTTTGATAAGCTTCTAGTAATGGCTTCAATAGTTCTTTAGTATGTTCTTTCCAGTGGATGATGAAGATAGTTACAATAGTTAAAGTCCGGGCTTTGTAGGAATGGGTGTTCAGCTGTGACAACAGCTTTAAAGCAAGCCGTCCAAACTGGTAGCCAGACTCGATATTTTCGACCATTCCACAAAGAATTAACCCAAAGTTGGCATAGGCAAAGGGAGACACAAATGCATTGCCATACTGGATTGACAAGTTGACCTGCCTAGACACAAGTAGAGGCATCAGATCGGGAGCAGCAAGATAGGCAGCGATCGTGATGCTGGACAGGATTCGCATCGCCGCCAACTTGTCCGGCTCAGTCATTTCTGGTGAGTGAATTAAGTCCTCAATCGGTTTCTCGCTAAAGAGGGATGTAATGGCATCTAATTCAAGATGAACATCTGATTGATTAAGTTTTTCAGGAGAACTGATTCCCAGTTGTTGCAAAACTTGCAATCCAATATTGATTGCTTCTAATGGCTGCTTCTGCGCCATGTGGGTTTGAATTTTGACTTCGTAAACTTTCACAGTATCGAAAACCGTCTTGGCTTCTTGTAAAACGATCGCTGCCCAATATTCCACCTGCTCAAAATCGCCACACAAATACGCGACTTCTGTTGTATCTACATATAACTCTAAGGTCAGGTCATAGTTTGTTTGCCAGCTAGAAGGTGTTAACCATTCTCTTCCTGTAGCTAAATATTTTTTGGCCACGCTGTGGGCGATCGCCCCTTTTGCTTTCTGCCCTGCTATTAGATTTGATCTAGCAATTTTATCTCGTTCGGATTGATCAGTGATAAGCTCAATTCCATGATTGAGATGATCCACAATTTCAAACAGCCGCTCTGATAACTCCTCTGGTAACTTTTTTTTAACTAAATTGCGACCAATTTGGAGATGAACCACTTGTTTCTGCGACTCATTGATTAAGGCGTATGCTGCTTGCTGTACGTGATCATGCAAGAACTTATAATCTTGAACTAATAAGTTCTCATCTAATTCAGAGAGGGGTTGAACTAATCCGGCTTGAATTGCCACCAGTAAATCTAGAAAAATCGCTGAAGAAGGCTTATCACAAACGATAGCTAACGTCTCCAAATCAAATTCAGCTCCAATACAAGCTGCTAAGCGGAGAATTTGCTGCGTCACCTCCGGTAGTTTCTTCAACTTGAGGAGCATCAACTCCACCACATTATCGGTGATATCTTGAGCTTTAATCTGAGCAATGTTCCACTGCCAGCTTAAGTGTTGTGTATCAAAGGTCAACAAATTATCGCTATACAGCATTTGCAAAAATTGGCCGACGAAGAAAGGATTGCCTTCGGTTTTATCAAGTACTAACTGGGTTAAGGTCCGAATGGAGTCAGTATCCTGATGTAGCGTCTCGGCAATCAACTGGCTCAACGGTTCCAGCGTTAAGGGTTCCAGGACAATCTCCTGAAGTACTGCCCCTTGTTTTCGCAGCCGCTCTAGTGTTAGTGCCAGTGGATGCGTTGGATTTACTTCATTGTCTCGATAGGCTCCAATCAAAAATAGCGCTTGGGTTTGCTCATCCAGCAGCATCAGTTCAATTAACTTCAACGTGGCTGAGTCAATCCACTGCAAATCATCCAAGAAAATCACAAGCGGATGTTCCCTTGAGCAAAACACCCGCACAAACTGCTGAAAGATGCGATTGAAACGATTTTGAGCTTCCGTTGCGCCCACGTCCGGGACCGGCTGCTGCTTGCCAATAACTAATTCAACTTCCGGGATCACATCAATGATGATTTGTCCGCTGCTTCCCAAAGCAGTGAGCAGACGCGATCGCCACTGCTGCACCTGCTCATCTGGCTCCCCAAGCAGTTGGCGCATTAATTTTTGCAGGGCATGGGTGATCGCACTATAGGGAATATTGCGTTGCAACTGGTCAAACTTACCAGAGACAAAATAACCACGCTTGGCAGTAATTTGCTTGTAAAGCTCCTGCACAAGTGCTGATTTGCCAACACCAGAATAGCCGGAAACCAACATCATTGTGCTGTGTGGGAGATTAGAAAGTTCTTCTCCGTTCTCCATTCCCTGTTTTCCACTTCCCGCTACCTTTTCAAATGTTGCTAATAACACTGCAAGCTCTGTTTCTCGTCCATACAGTTTTTGGGGAATGTGAAACTGTTCCAACGCATCTTGCAGCCCCAGTTGAATGTTGTCAATTTTCCTTGTTTCTGCAAGCTGGCTAAGACAAATTTCTAAATCCGCTTTGATGCCCGAAGCACTTTGATAGCGATCTTCAGCATTCTTTGCCATCAGCTTCATCACAATGTCTGAAACAGCTTTAGGAATCGCTGCCAATTCACATGGAGGAACAGGTTGTTTAGCAATATGACAATGGATTAACTCTAGAATGTCCGTAGTGGGAAACGGTAGGTGTCCAGTGATTAGTTCATAGAAGGTGACACCGAACGAGTAAAAATCGGTTCGGTAATCAAGCAAACGGTTCATACGCCCAGTTTGCTCTGGAGACAGGTAAGCAAGAGTGCCCTCTAATACATGAGGACTTTTGAACGTTGGATTGATGCGATTAAATCGGGTAGCCATGCCGAAGTCGATGATTTTAACCACGCCCGTAGCCGGTTCAAGAACGATGTTTCCAGGGCTGATATCCCTATGAATAATGTCGGCGGCATGGATGCTACCCAGAATACCTGTGAGATCGATCGCGAGCCGTAGAAATGTAGCTAAGGGCATGGGGCAGAAGTCTGGACGCTGCCGCATCCATCGTTCCAAGGACTCTCCACCAAAATCTTCTAAGAGAATAAAAAGCGTGCGTTGATAGTTTTGCTGACTATATGCTTTGATCACGCCTTCCAGGTTGAGGGAGCGGGTGATTTCATACTCCTGCCGGTAGCGCATTAATTCTTGAGCAGAGGGATAGTTTTGCTTGAGCAGTTTGACGACGATCGTCAGCCCATCGTCTCGGATCCCCCGATACACCAAAGAATTAGAGCTTTCGTAAATTTTGCTTTGGATAGCAATCCCTGGTAGAGCAACCATACAGCTTTTTTAGATGAGTACGATGCGGCATACCTCAAACTATAGGAGACTCATCACAAATTTAGGCTACAATGCTCCTCCAAATTCCATCCCTTCACTCAAAAGCTCCGACACAGCAGTAGTGCTATTTAGGAAAGGACGTAGAAAAAACAACGAGCGAGAATAGAGAAGTAGCTTTACGAACCTCAACAGTAGATGACTAAACTCCTGTTGCAATGTCCGAACTGTGGTTCCAATGACATTAATAAAAACGGCACGACCCGCCACGGCAATCAGAACTATAAATGCCGGGATTGGGGGCGGCAGTTTGTCGAGAACCCAAAATGGAAACGGATTAGCGATGACACCAAAGCGACGATGGGGCGGATGCTTTTGGAAAAGATTCCGCTTGTCGGCATTGCTCGAAGCTTGCAGTTGAGTGAAAGCTGGTTACAGCAGTACGTCAATGCTTACTATGCGACCGTTCCTCAGCAAGTCCAAGTGGAACCGAAAGCGCGGCGACGATTGACTGTGCAGATGGATGAGTTGTGGTCATTTGTGGGTGATAAGAAACTGTTTGTAAACGCTAGTTAAGCAGTTTTGGATTTCCTGGTTCGACGATTGTTGGTTAATCGCCGCAGCATCAACCGAATCATCACGACGTAAATCATCCCTTCATGATTTTCAGGTAAGGTTTCATAGTCGCGTGTTAAAACTCGGGCATTGTCCAGCCATGTCCAAGTGCGTTCCACAATCCATCGCTGCGGTTCAAGTTGAAATCCTTTCGCTCCGTTTAGGCGTTGACTAATCTCAAGCTCAACACGACGCTCTTCAGTCCTAAAGGCGTTGTTAATCAGCGCACCCAACCCTCCCTAATAGCCCTTGTCTGCGAGCACTTTGGCAAGGCGTTCGTATAACTCCAACACCCAGACTAAGACCGCAGGAACTGCTTTGACATCGGCAGTATTAGCCGCACTGACGTAACATCCCAACACCAATCCGAGGACATCAACCACGATGTGACGCTTGCGTCCTTTCACCTTTTTGTTGCCATCAAAGCCGTGTTCTTCCCTCCTTTTTGTCCAAGTTTGACAGACTGACTATCAATGATGGCTAAGCTCGGTTGAGCATCGCGTCCCTCATACATCCGCACTTTCTGTACCAAAGCAGTGTTGATCTGTTCCCAAATCCCTAATCTGACCCACAGTCGGTAGTACCCATACACTGTCTGCCAAGCCGGAAAATCCCGGGGTAAGTTGCGCCATTTCACTCCGTTATCCGCTCGATAGAAAATCGCGTTCAACACCTCACGCAAACTCACTTCCCGCACCTTGCCGACTGGCTTTTCTGGCGGCAGTAGGGGTTCGATGTATTGCCATTCCTCATCGCTCAGGTCGCTGTCGTAAAACCGTGAACTCATGCTCTTGCGTATCACTCAAAGGATGATTTAGGTATCGCTCATCTCATCTCCCTAGCAGCAGTTGCTTCATTTCTATTTACAAACAGTTTCTAAAGGCAATGAGCGATGGGTCTGGTTAGCCCTTGATGTGGTAACTCGCGAAATTGTCGGGTGCTACGTCGGGGATCGCTCAGGCGAGGCAGCGAAAGCATTCTGGGAATCGTTGCCTCCCGTCTATCGGCAGTGTGCAGTGGGTTACAGCGATTTCTGGGTGTCTTACCCCGTGGCGCTGCCCAGCAAGCGGCATCAGGCAGTTGGCAAGGAAAGTGGCAAAACGAGTTACATTGAGCGGTTCAACAATACGCTCAGACAACGAGTGTCTCGACTCGTCAGAAAAACCTTGTCGTTCTCGAAAGACTTGAACAATCACATCCGTGCGACCCCTTGCGGGTATCTGCGGAGCAGCGCTGGAACTTCATCCATTACTACAACGAACAACTGCGGATCGTTCCTGCACGAAATCAGCAGATTTCCTCTATCCTTTCCTAAATGGCACTACCTAATCGCAATGAGTTCAGCCTCGAAGTAATGCAAGAAACCGCGATCGATTGATTGTTGAGTTCTCAGAGGACGTTTGAGAAGTAGTGGATTATACTCATTCGTTAGAATGGAGACATGAACCGAAAACCTTACAATACTGATGTGTCTGATGATGAGTGGACAATCATCGCACCATTAATTCCACCAGTTCAACCGGGTGGCCGCCCACGTTTTAGAAACATACGCGAAATTATTAACGCGATCTTCTACATCCAACGCACTGGCTGTGCTTGGCGCTTACTTCCACATGAGTTTCCACCTTGGCAAACGGTGTATCATTATTTTCGCACTTGGCGCATCGCAGGTGTGTGGGAAGCAATGCTCAAAACCATTCGCGAGCAGCTTCGTCAGAAGCTTGGAAGAGTAGCGACACCCAGTGCAGGCATCATCGATGCTCAATCTATCAAAACCACTGAAGTCGGCGGAGCCGAGCGAGGGTATGATGGCAGGAAAAAGGTGAAAGGACGCAAGCGTCACTTGTTGGTCGACACGCAAGGATTTGTGCTGAAGGTCAAGGTATTAGCGGCTAACACAGCCGATCAAGAAGGCGCAAAACAGCTCCTTCATGGCATGGCGATGCAGTTTCCCCGCTTGCGACATTTGTGGGTCGATGGCGGCTATCGTAGGACCTTTGTCACTTGGGTGAAAGAGCAGTTCGGTTGGACAGTGCAGCGCGTGCAACATCCGAATGCAGGGTCACGTCGTCGCATCGTTGGTCCAGGTGTGGAACCTGCGCCGATTGACCGCAGTTTCAAAGTCATTGCGCGTCGTTGGGTCGTGGAGCGCACTTACGGTTGGCTGGGGCGGTATCGGCGTTTGAGTAAAGACTACGAATTTCTGCCTGAAACATCGGAAGCTTTCATCTACACTACCTCTCTCCGTACACTGCTACGGAGACTAGCATAATCCGCTACTTCTCAAACGTCCTCTAAGCCGCTACTAAGTAAAAATTCCATAACCCTGCAACAGTTAGCATCAAGTGGTCATCGAAATCAAACACTCGATTTCTCTAGACATGGGCAACCGCGTTATATCGCTTCATCCCAGCAAAGGCATGTTCACACTTGACGCGTCTGCGACTCAGTTCTCGATTCTCTTGCTTTTGCTCGTCACTTAAAGTTCCTCCACGCGGTTTCTTGTGCGGAATCTCGAGATTGACCCACTCGTTTTGCAACCCTTGAAACCCTAAATCAACCGCAATCGGAACTTCATCGGGAATACAACTAGCCATCTGCGTCTCATCCAACAATCGTTTGTCGTGAATCTTGCCTTCTCGGGCTGGGCTAAGGATGAGAATGCGCTGATAAGCCTCCGTTGCTGCCAGATGCTTGCGTGTATGCCGTCGCTTCTTGCCAGAATAGTTTTGCTGCTGTTGTTGGCTGTCTTGAGCGCGACGAATCGGGCGTTCAGTGCCATCAATGATGACCCGCTTGACCTCTGGAAACCGCTGAATAAAGGCCGCGACACTCCCCAGTTTGCGTTCAGGTAACATCAGTTTTTGCCCTAACGCTGCTTCGAGTATGGGTTGAAGTCGATGCACCCATCGGTTGGCACGACTGTAGTCGAGGTCAAACAACAGCCCCAGCACATCAAAGGTCGGGTAGCATTTGAAGTAGACCAAGATGAAAAATAACTTCGCTTCCCTGCTGCCCAAGCGTGCCTTTTGTCCCCCTCCTACGGCACGTTGACGAGGGCGTTGAGCCTGGGTTTGATTCATTTGGCTTTGCTGGTAAACAGACTCAAAGGTGAGCACCAGCTCTTCAAAGGCTTTACGGTTGAGTCCGGTCAATGCCCTTAGGAGCCGGTCGCTTTTCAGGACTCGTTCGATGTCTAGCATGGTCTACCTGACCCAATCCAATGAGTTGCACTTTAGCTTATTGGGCAACAAGTCTATTCTCGCTTATTCCCCAACAGGCGTTCGGGCGGCACCGCCAGCACCGAGGATGAAAAGGTGAAGTTCAGGCTTTACGCTAAGGAGCGTGGATTAAATAACCTGTAATTCTGGTTGAGCCGTGTAGTTCCACTGAGGCAAAAATTCATCAAAGATAATTTTCATGTTGGATTTGAAGTCTTGGGCGACTTTTCGACCTGTTTGATAGGTTTTGTCGAGAATCGTTGTAACCACAATGAGACCTGTACGAGTCGTTGCCGTTGCCATCAGTTCTTGCACTGTTTGGACACTCTCAAAAATGACACCTTGGCAGACACGAGAGACATGAGGAAACAAGCGATGCTCAATGGGATTGTACTTGGAGGTGTAGGGTGGATAGTGAGCGATGCGAATTTCGATTCCCAGCTCATTGACCAGTGCTTGTAAATCCTGTTTGAAGATGTAATAACGGGAGCTATTGCTGCCACCCCCATCGCAGAGCAGCAACATTGAGTCAGCCCGTGGATAGCGAACTTTCCCATAGGTGTTCCACCAGTAGCGAATCGAGTCGCAGGCAAACTCGCTGGTATCGTGACTGGTGCCAATCTGGATGTACCCGACATTATCCGTCAAGTCGTACAAACCGTGGGGAATGGCAACCCCGTCTGCCAGTGATGCCCAATCGTGATCAAACACCTTAACCGCCTCCTGGGTGTACAGTTGCCCCTCCCGATAGAGTTGACCAATCAACTCTCTTTTCTTGTGTCCATGCTGATGACTGGATTTCCTGCCGCTTGATAGCTCTGTTTCAACTGTTCAATGGTCTTAAATTGTTCGTTGCGGTGTTCACTCTCACCGGTTGCCAGGGTCTTTACGGCTTTGCGTTTGCGATAATTGTGTTTCTCCAACAACTGGTCTACAACGGTGACGCTGACCTCAATGCCCTCGCGCATGAGCAATTGGGCAATCTGGTGCCGCTTGAGGTTCGTCCACTTGAGCGCTTCATCGACGGGTGAACCTGCCGTGTGTTGTTCCAGCACTCGCAAGAACGCCTCATCTAATCCAGCAATGGTCTCAAATGCAGATTTGCGTCCTCCGCCAGGCTACCGAATTCGCTCTTCGCTCAGGGCGGTTTCGTCCTGAAGTTCCCTCAAGCCTAATTGCAACGTTTCATGGTGGCAGCTAAACAAGAGACGAATGTAAGCTTGACCGCCGTACCCTAACTTCACGGCTTCAATTGCCGCATAGCAACGCCGATCCTTCTCGCATAGCGACTGGTAGTACCGTCGCATTTGGGCTTCTATTTCAGCAGGGTAGGTTTGCATCATTCCACCTGTTGTGCTGTTGCCTCTCTAGCATACTGACACGACTAGCAGAATTACACCTTATTTAATCCACATTCCTAAGAACAACCAGTGTCAAGACCGCATAGATAGTGGTGCTGATAGCCCGACCGACAGGCTGGTCTGGCGCTCTGATCGGTAGCACCGACTGTTGCCTTCCTTGTGGATGAGCACGTATAGGAGATTCTCAAACTGCACAGAGCGCTCACTGGCATTGCCGTTTCTCGCAAGCTAAATTATGAAAAAGATCCATGAGCGCTGTTGTGGCTTAGATGTTCACAAACGAAGTGTGACTGCGTGTCTGATTACTCCCGTGACTGAAGGCAGATCTGCACAAGTCACGCGTACCTTTGGCACGACAACGGCTGAATTGCTGGAGTTAGTCGATTGGTTAGTGCAAGCTGAATGCACAATTGCCGCCATGGAAAGTACTGGGTCGTACTGGAAGCCCGTGTATAATCTGCTTGAAGGTGCGCTAGAGGTTTGGGTGGTTAACGCTCATCATATTAAGAGCGTGCCGGGGCGCAAGACCGATGTTAAGGATGCGCAATGGATTGCTGAATTGCTACAACACGGGTTGTTGCGACCGAGTTTTATTCCTTCTGCCACGATGCGCGAGTTACGAGAATTAGTGCGCTATCGCAAATCCCTGATTCAGGAGCGCAGTGCAGAAGCGAATCGGATTCAAAAAGTGTTGGAGGGAGCCAACACTAAACTTGCTTCAGTTGCAACCGATATCATGGGCATGTCAGGGCGTGCGATTTTATCCGCAATTGTGGCAGGGCAAACCAATCCGGAAGAAATGGCAGAGCTTGCCAAAGGCAAACTGCGGAGCAAGTTACCGCAACTACAACAAGCGCTCAGTGGCACAGTCCGCCCACATCAGCGCTTTATTCTGGCTCAAATGCTGGCACATGTAGACTTTCTCGACGAGGCGCTCAAGCAATGCTCAGACGAAATTGCGGAGCGCTTACGTCCCCAGCAGGCAGACGTAGAACGCTTGTGTACCATTCCAGGGGTCAAACAAAAGACCGCAGAACTGATTTTGGCAGAAATTGGGACAGACATGAGTCGGTTTCCAACGGCAAAACACCTGGCATCGTGGGCTGGTCTCTGTCCCGGCCTCTGTGAGAGTGCGGGTAAGCAATATTCTGGCAAAACTCGCAACGGCAGTGTTGCCTTGCGAAGCGGGCTAGTCGAAGCGGCTCTGGCAGCAGGTCGTGCTCGCAACACGTATTTAGGAGCACGCTATCAACGACTGAAGCTTCGTAGAGGCAGTAAACGAGCAGCGATGGCGGTTGCCCACACGATTTTAGTCATTGCCTACCACATACTCTCTGAGCAAACGACGTATCGCGAGTTGGGCAGTAACTATCTAGACCAACAAGACCGCGACCGCGTGTCGCGACAATTAAAACGGCATTTAGAGCGCTTGGGATACCAGGTTTCACTTGAGCCCACAGAACCCGAAACACCTACTCCCTCTATGGCATAGTTGATGTTTTCATAGGAGCTCTAATGGTAATTCTTGCGTTTTAGAGAGACAGACGTGCTCTTTTTCTAGGCGTTTCCCTGAAAGTTGAGGTGAAGAAAAG
>NZ_JCACCM010000056.1:0-2446 GCF_059501405.1 Myxacorys sp. | reverse complement strand
CGAGCGAGAATAACTATATGTCTTCTAGATTAAGCTATTGCCGATTAAGTCTATTTAATGGAATTACCCTCGCCCATCATAGGAGAGGGGCGAGGGGAACCAATCTAATTCTTGTTCCTTGTTTTCTACAAGAGGGTGTGAGGGCAGTTCAGGCGGTTCACATTGACTTTTTTCTGTCTTCTCACAGATTCGCTTAACGTCCGATCGCTTGCATGATTTGAGGCTGCAACACTTGCCCGACTTGCTGGAGTGTTGAAGTCCGTCTTTGTTGAATCTGGCTCGATTGAGGCAAACTCTGGGGTACACCCTGAGGTACAACACCTTGAGGAATCGATTGCATAGGCGCAGCTTGTGGCATTTGTAGTGGCATTTGTGATTGTTGCATGAGCGAATTAGGCTGCAAAATCTGATTTGGCAGCTGCACTCCTTGCTGCAACACCTGGTTTGGCAACTGCAGCACCTGTTGAGGCACTAACCCTCTTCCTATTCCAGCATTAGGCAGAGAGCGATTCAATTGCGGAGCAACAGGCGTAGGCACTGCACTGTTTGGCATCGGTGAGCAAGACAGAACGCAAACTTGTAGATTGTTTCGGTTTATGCCTTGATCGAAAAGCCTTAAACTAGGTTCAAGCGTTAATCCTCGTTGAAGCGCCGATCCTAGAAGCGGAATTTGCGAAATGTCTAGTGCAGAAGCTTTTGCTGGATTAAAGAGAGTGACTCCTAGTAAAAGAGGAAGCATTGCACTAAGTTTGACAGCACAGTGAATAGAACGAGACATGATTTTACCTCTTAGTGTTACAAAACGACTAATAAATCGAGCGAGGAAGCTAGCTTTTCCGATTGGTCTTCCTACAATCTGATACGACTATAGTTGCTAACTTATGCAATCATTTTTGTGTTGAAGCTGATTGAATCAGAAATGTAATAAGCGACGCCGAAATTCAATCGCTTGATTCTGGTTCGGAATCTTTTCTGCTAAAGCGTTGACTAATACTTCCGGCGTGAGAGTAGCGTCATCTGAGGCTCTATCTGTAGTCCTCCCAGAAGTGTTTCCATTTTTTAATACTTGCTGTACTAAAAACTTTGCGATCGGCCCAATATAATTCATCAATTCTTGTTCACAATTTTGAACAAACACTGCAGTCAATAATGGTGTAGAGAAATTGGCACGAATTGGGCTACAGAATGTTTCATCGTTGTGCTTAGCATTCACTGCTTGAGTAGCAGATTGGCTCACGATTGTCACCAAATTTGCCACCGAATCTTTGAGCGGTTGACTAACAAACGTGACACTTGGTGAGGATAGATTATTCAAGGCCGCTACTACGTCTTGAGCCGAGAGATAACGCTCCGTCGGCTTGGCATTCAGCATTTTGTCGAGAACCTGAGCGACGCGATCGCTAACTTTAGCATGATCCCGCCACTGCCACTCTAGCGATCGCGGATCCATCAGCGTTTGGGGTTCTTTTCCCGTCAGCAAGACCACCGCCGTGACCGCCAGCGAATACAAATCGCTGCTCGGAAAACATTGCCCCATCCAGATTTGCTCGTGCGGCGCGTAGCCAACCTTACCCACAACAGAATGCTTGCGCGAATAGCTCGGTGCGCCTTGAACTTGCTCAAGTGTCCATCTCCCCACCCCAAAATCAATCAACATTGGAGTGTTGTGATCTTGGTGCAGCATGATGTTGTCAGGTGAAATATCTCGGTGAATAATCTTGCGATCATGGATATAGTCCAATACTGGTAGCAACTGATGCAACCAGTCAACAATTTCGGCTTCAGAAAACATTTCGCCTCGCTGATGGCGCTCTCGCAATAGCGAGGAATAAGTACAGCCCTTAATGTATTCTTGCACCAGAAATAAGCGTCCGTCTTCCTCAAAATAAGCGAGGAATTTTGGAATTTGAGGATGCTCAATCTGATGCAAAATTTTGGCTTCTTGCTCAAACAATTTGCGGGACTTCTGGATTTCATAATCACCCACCTGATGCGGCAAGAATTCTTTCAGCACGCACAGTTCATCAAACCGATGGCAATCGGCGGCTAAGTAAGTTCGCCCAAAGCCACCCTGACCCAGAAGGCGCTGAACACGATAGCGATCGCCCAACATTGTTTGCGGAGACACACTAGAATCCGAGGTGAACAAGGATTGTGTAATATGCTCTAACGAACCATCAACGTAGAGCTTGAGCGGAACCATCTCAGTTCTGCCGTTAGATTTCACTTTTGCATAGACAATCTTGACAAATGCGTCCCCTAATTGATGCTCAACCATTTCAGCCTCCTTATGAATCTGCCATCCTCCAACGACTTGGGCGAAAGGTTGCCCAGTTGAGATGATTGATTTGCTTCTATCTCTTAGTAAGACTGACTTAGATCATTTATGCAGACGGTCGTGTTCTAGACATGGGGACGAGGATCAGGGAGAATAGGACGACTTGAA
>NZ_JCACCM010000055.1:0-47944 GCF_059501405.1 Myxacorys sp. | reverse complement strand
AACGAGATGAACTGTTCCTACTCTAGCAGTTATCATTACTTCCGGGGCACTACCAGAAATTGCACCTTGTTAAGTCCCAAAATAAACAACTTCTGCCTCTGCCTTTTGAAGATCCAAGAACTTCTGTACGAAAAGCTCGAAATAGTTTTGTATTGACGTTCCAGAAGACTCAGCACGTCCAGGGAGTGGTCGAGCGAACTGATAGCCGATTCCTCCTTCAAACGCTAACCAGGCTAAGGTTTCTTGAATGCTTAAATCCTCAACAATCCGGCAAGTATCTCCTCCAGCAAACGCTAACCCATAAAGATTTGTGTCTGGAAAATGAGGAATCATCTTCAGGTCATAGGAACGTCCAGGCTTAGTCCCTCCCGTTTCAGATGTTGTGCCTGACGGCCCGATATCATGGCTAGAGCTTTGTTCAAAACTCTGTTGAGTAGTGGTACTACCCGGCCAGGGTTCTTGCTCCGTCCATTCCTTCTGACGGTCTTTCTTTCCTCCAAACAGCTTCTTCAGTGCCCATGCCAACAAATAAACGAGAAGCCCGACCCCAGCTCCAATTAGTGCTCCCCACGGGCCACCTATCGCGAATCCTGCACCCGCTCCAAGCCCGACTGCTGCACCAAGTCCCAGCCACCATTGCAACTCATCTGGATTGTAATCAAGAGCATCTTTAGCCGTTTCTTTCAGTGGGTCTTTGTCAATTTCTCCCTGGTATCCGTAACCCTGTGTACTCAATGTATTGGCAAAGATAACAGGATGTGTTCCTTCAGAATTTTCTGCTCCTGAATCGTCAAGAAATCTCAGCAACGGATGGTTGATAGGAATTGCTTTCGCCTCTGTCGGACTAGAACTGACAAATAAAAGTCCTCGACGCTGAGAAAGCAACGCTTCTTCTTGTCGATCAAGTCCTGCTAATAAAAGTCCAACTGCAAGATGATGAAACTCACGGTTCGTACCTGTACCGTCATTTTTGCGTCGCGCACCGTCATCGGCTGGGTAGAAGCTTTGAAACATCAGCATGATAGGCTCTGCAATGCGTGCAACCCTTGCAGTCACACTGTTGCCATCATTGCCCCCAATATCAGCAAGTTGTTGCAAAATGGGGTCTGCGTGAACTCGATTGTGTTGTAATGCACTGAATCGTCCACCGCCCAAAGCTGTCTTTGCATAATGGCGATTGGTTCGGATTGCTGCTCCTAGTGATTTAATTTCAGCAAAAATAGTGGGTTGCAATCGTCCGGGGATCAATCTTGCATCGGCAGCAGTCAAGTTCAAATACCCTGCTGTGAGCGGTGAAGTTGGAAATGGTGAGATACTTCCGTCAATACCGATCGTGGCTGCAAAAGGGATATGCGTCTCGAATGGTTTCCTAGGTAGATTTGGGGCTGTCCAGACAGCTGCGTTTTCAAACATCACTGAGAATAAATTGCCGGACAAAGGGTTTTCACCTGTTTGATCGTAGTAGCGCGATCGCAACGTTCCATCATCGAAATTGAGATAACGCCCAACATCTACAGGCCAGTAAGTTTGTTGGTCAGGGTGTCTAATGACGGGCGCAAGGCGTCTTGCCCACTGTATTCCCGTCTCCCTGTCAATAGCGGCAAGTGAACCAAACATTTGTTTCAGAGTTCTTGCCAAAATACGCCCAAAGCTCTCAAGACTATTCTTCTGCTCCGGAGATGCTGCCTCGATTCGTTTTCGTAGTCCTTCAAGCGTTGGCACACGAACAAAGCCAGAATGATTAGCTGGTACATTGAATGCCCCACTTGCATCGAATAATTCGGCAGGCTCAGTTAGACCTGAAAATTCTGGATCACTGGTCAGAAGCGTGAAGAATCGTTCAATAAAATAGGCTCGAATTGTTTCTAGCCGGTTCATTACTTACCTCCCTCGTTGTTGCAACAGTGAATGTGAACATGAACATCACAGCCGCTGCCGTGAACAGTTGAATTGTTATCAGGCTTATCAGTGGTTGGTGGGCGATCGCCTTCATTCCCTTTGCCATGTTTTTGTTTGCACAATCGATTAATTAGATCGTCTATCCAAGAGGAATCGCTGCCCACAGGATTGTTCGGATCTGATAAGTCAATTGGCCTAATTCCTGTAGTGCATAGCTCTGGGTGTTGATTTGCAATCTCTTTCCAGCGCGTTGCTGAAAGAGGCATAGTGGTCAGTAATTTCAGAGCTTCCAGAACAAACACGTTTGGTGCTGCCGGATTATTGTGACAAGCAACTGTGTAAAGCTTTTGCAGCAGTGCATTCAAGGTTGGATCTAACAGAAGATTTGTGCCTGCTGCTTCATGAGATGCGGCAAGTTGTCCTAAATCGTCTGCAAGTGCTGTCATTTCGTCGAGTGTGGTGACTGGACTACTCGCTTGCCCAATCACTACGCTTAAAAGCTGCTTCAATGAATCATTAAGAGTTGCACCAAACGCTTTTACTGATGCCTTCTCACTGGAAGATAACTCTTTTTCAAGAATCGCTTGCCACGATTCAAGACGACTTGTTCCATCCGATCCGTTGCAGAGTAACTTATTGATAATGCCAACGGTTGGCTCTCGTTCATCAAGAGTATCAATCCAAACTGGCCCCATCAAGCCTTTGAAAGTGTAACGAGCATCTCCACCGGGCCAGTAACCCACACGAATGCCAGCCGTTGCCACAGGACGGACTGGTAACCCTGCTGTTATGCGAATACCAAGCAGTTGCCCATCCAAACTTAGCGCAAGTAATTTTCCTGCATCATACAATAACTCCGCAAAATACCAACGCCCTGGCTTTATTCGTCCAGGCTGGCTGGAAACTCCCCACCATTCCGAAGAACCATCATTGATGGTGCCACGAAGAACACCATCTGGCTCAACAAATAAAGCAAATGATGCGTCGCCCTCAACAAGATTAAGCCGCCCTGGAACGTCATCAATACTAAAGTAAACACGAACCCGAAAACCACGCCAACCACTAAATTGTGGACGAGTTGCAACGACAATTTTTGACTCTGGATGGTCAAAGCGTATAGCTGTCGAGATCCCGTCTACTGGTACATCACTCCAACGATCAGCGGTTGGAAGTTCAACTCGACCATTAAAACCGTTTCCTGTCTCATCAAGCGCAGCATGATTTTCATAGCTGAAATGAAGTAGGGGCTTCCAAGACATTTGGTTACTTCCTTATGAATAGAAAGGCTTGCGAATTGTCAACTTGTGAAGTGTAGAGTCCTTATTCAAAGTAGATAATGCAAGTTGGAGTTGACAGTACCCGTAAGGGTACTTCAATAGCTCATATCTTCCTGGTTGCAAATAAATGTCAACTGCATCACCACCAACAGACTAAGCGGTCTAACGGTTCCAATCACCGGACACACGAACTTTTTGCAACTCATCGATCGCTTGACATTGTTCCGGTGCATTGGGGGTGTTATGCGGCGATCAACGACTACTTCTATTTCCAGCTTTACGACTCAATATATACAAAGTAGTAAGATCATCCCAGATTCCCTCCTCAGTTTGGAGAGCTTCTAGTTCTGCGTCAAATTCCACTTTGGCTTGCGCCAACTGTGCTGATGAAAGTTGGGATAACCCATTGCCTAATACCTTGAGAGAGGTAGATGAAGGACGCACAACAACCCCCTCCCACGTTGCTTTTGCATTCTCTAGGTTCGTGTAGCTGCCGTGCTGCTCTGTTTTGATTTCAACTGCCTCAAAGCCAGCCTTGATAAATAAATCTTGGCACTGCTCAACGGAACCGATTCGATTGCTAGCTTCTAGTGAAACGCCATATTTTGCAAACACTTTTCGTAAGACAACGGCCCCAACATACGCTGTATCAGCAGGAGTATGAACACCGATTCGACCACCAGGCTTGAGAAATCGCTGCCACAGCCGTAAGGTCGCTTCTTTATCTTCCATCCAGGGAAATGTGTTTGCACACAAAATATGGTCGAAGTGATTGACTGGATAATCGAGAGCTTCAGCATTTGCAAGTTGGAGCTCCACGTTACTGAGCCCCATTGCGTTAACTTTGCTCTGTGCTTGCTCTAGCATTCTGGCAGAAATATCGATTCCAATCACCTGCCCCTGATCACCGACGATTTGAGCCGCCGCGATCGCAAGATGACCTGTTCCTGTTCCAATATCTAAAACTGTTTGTCCAGCACTAACCTGCGAATATTCAAGCAGACGACGACAAATTTGAACGTGCCAGTCGCTATTGTCATAGGTTTGACTTCTGCGATCGTAAGAATCCGCAACCCCTTGCTTGTAATCGTTTAATTCAAGTTGTTTCACCATCAGAGATTTGCTGCAACGACGACTGAGCCTAACGCCAATTTAACTCTAGTTGCCCCACCGAGGACTTGCAACTACCGCCTTCATCAACAGACTGAGCCGCATAACGGTTCGCTTGAGCGATGACAGATACAACGGAAACATAGCGGAAAGCCTCTACACATCCGCTCCAAGCGAGTTGTTATGCGACTGTTGCCAAGAACCGTTCTTTGCGACCTACGGCAAAAAAAGTCATGTTCTCATACCAAACACCTCGCTCAGTTGCTTTTGCCTCAATATCCTCAACATAACTTGCTATCAGGGTATTCAACTGCTCAGAGGTCAAGTTCAAGAGTGGATTTTCAGTCGGATGAAACCATCCTCCATTCCACTGTCTAGCTTGCTCAACAGATTTATAAAACCCCATCTGCTCAGCTTTAACTTCGATATCTTCAAATCCAACGTCTTCTAATAACTGTCGGCATCGTTCAGGGGTTCCGGTTGGCTCGTTGATATTTGGTACTGTAACTCCATGCTTGGCAGCAACTTCGATAATACGTGGTGCTTCACACGACTGATTCGAGGAAGATGAAAATCCAACAATGCCGCCATTCTTGAGCCAATGATACCAGTTCTGTAGCGTCGCCTGAATGTCCTTGAAGTAGACAATAGCAGATGAGCAAAGAATGACATCAAAGCTCTTATGCTCAAAATTGATAGTCTCGATATCTGCCTCAACTAGCTCTACGTTTTGCAAGCCTAACTCTTGAATTTTTCGCTGTGCTTGAGCGAGCATTCCGCTAGAGAAATCGACTCCAATAACTTGACCTTCCCTGCCAACTGCCTGTGCTGCTGCGATCGCGATGATTCCTGTACCTGTCGCAACATCTAGCACTCTTTGTCCAGGTTGAAATGGAATCAAATCAAGAATTGGAAGGGAACGGCGAATCGTGTAGTCATTGTCATAGCTCGTTCTGCTGTTAAAGAAATCAATCACATTTTGTTTGTATTGTGTTTCGTACTCAGAACTTTGCATGATTACAATCCCTATTGCTCTAACCTCCACCTCTCAATATACTGCCGCAACCAATAGCTGAAAGCCGCATAACGACCATGTTCAGCGGACACGCATAACCTCTCGAACTCAACGAAGAAGGTTGATGTTCCGCTGCAACACGATTGTTATCTCGCTGGCCTCTTAACATTGGATGTGAATGATTGATGATTCATTGTTTCATCAATTCGCGTAAATCAACAACCCCTGCATATTGAGGTAAGTCATCCATAATCTCAAACCACGGTACTCTCGATTTCACATACAAGTGAGCAGCAGGTTTGATTTCAGGATCATCATCGAGCGTTCCTAGCGGAATCCGAACATAGTTCATTTGAAGAAACACGCTCGGCATATTCGAGCCACAAATGCAACAAAAATTACGCACGTTTCCTTCAGACGATCCATATCCTATGAGTAACTCTTCTCCTTGTAGCCAGCGAAATGCTTTTGCTTGGGCATGACCAAATGTTCCAAAGGCAGCACCATGAACTTTTCGACAAGTAGAACAGTGACAATTGTTTGCAATGAAAATTTTGTCCGAGAGTTCGTATTGAATGCCACCACACGCACAACTTCCTCTCATATACTTACCTCCTCGTCATAAGTCACAATTGAGTGAACCCTGAATCTACAGTCTACTCCTTGCGCTGAGTCATAACGACAAGCTTCAAACTACCACCCCAGCAATTACCGCTCAATTATGGCTTTACCAACAATCTCAATCTGCTTAATTTTGAACTCTGACAGATAACTTTCAAACTCCTATCACAACGCGAGATTTAAGCGAGATAACGACCACGTTCAGCGGATGCAAGTAACGTTGAATGTTAACACTAGAGACCTTCATTCCGCTGCAACGTGCTTGTTATATGGCTGGCGCAACAACCACCCATAACAATGTGAAAATCAAACTGAAAATGAATCAACTGCTTGTAATCGCTGGCAGTGGCAAGAAGTTCGTCATAATCTCGCTCAATTATTGACCAATCACCATAACCTTGCTCCACGTAATCAAGATCACAATCAATTTGATATATACTGCCTCTTATATCATCGGGAAGGCAGTCATCTCCTGTAATTAGAGAATACAAACGACTCAATAATCGACTATGCTCTGGTTTCGCAAATCGATTATTCTCGGCTAACAGGCGTGGATGAACTATGCCTAACTTGGCGATCAAAAGTCTCATAGAAATCTCTACATTCCTTTCCCCTGGAACTGAGTCCAATAAATGCATGACATCTAGAGGATGTTTGCTCGCACTTGTCGAAAGTTCAATCATCCAGTCCTCAAGTTGATCTTCATGTTCAATAAGTTGATCCACCCAAGCAATAATTTCAGCATGTGAACATAAACCGAGTGCAAGACTCATTGAAAAATAGTCAGCGTAGTGTTTAAGGTTGAGCTGCATCTTGCAGGTAGTAAGGAGATCTCATCTGATTTTGGAGGCTAAACTGGTAGCTTGGCAACACCGTCAGAACCGATACCTCAAAGCCATATAACGTTTCTGGTCAGCGGTTGCCAAAGACTTTTCAACACCACAATCGGCTCTAGGCAATCCGATGCACTAAGGTTGTTAGACTGTACGATCGCTGCGACATACCGATCTCTATCATCAATAATCAGGGTTGCAGAATTGGTGTCACTTGCCCTGTAATCATTTGCCATACCCCGTCCCGTTTGATGTAAACGTGCAAGTCCCTAACCTGTTTCTGTCCTCGCTCCTTCATATTTAACACCATACGGAAATTGACTACTGCTACTGTGTCGGAATACCAATGCACCTGAACTTCATCTGTTGTGTACGACTCAACCGCAGCGTGCCTGACATTTTCCAGTTCCATCTGCTTATTTGCAACTCGACCATCTGGAAAGACAGCTAAGAAGTCATCTGGTAGAGCGCGATCGACCACTGCTACATCACGCTGTAGAAAAGCGTCAAGAAAGGCGGTATCTAATTCAAGAATAATGCGCTCCTCGGCTACTCTGTCAGGTGTCATTTGTTTGCTCCTTTTTAGGGGTTACTTCATGATCATGCTCTAATTGGCTCTACCGCTGTCATCAAAAAAGATTCTGTGGTTGAGACGAACGAAATAATCTAACCGTGAATCTTTCGCAACACTTAAACTCATCGTTTCATTAAAAATCTCATCAATACTCAATGCTGAATACTAACAGATAATTTTGAAGTGCTGCCCTACCAATTGCTGAGCAGTCTAACGGTTCGCTTGAGCGGTTGCAGATGACCCTGAACTAAGCACCAGGATCTTCGGCAATCCGCTCCAAGCGAGTGTTCGACTGCAATCTACTGCACTGTGTAACCGCCATCAATCACTAAATTATGTCCAGTAATGTAAGAAGCATCATCAGAACATAACCAAACGACTGCTTTAGCAACCTCCTCCGGTTTTCCACCCCGTTTAAGCGGTACATTCGCCTCCATTTGCTGCAATGTGTCTTGAGGAACCTCCGCCAGTAAGTCGGTCAAAATTAAACCTGGACTAACGCAATTGATCCGAATCCCTTGCCCTCCATATTCCATTGCTGCTGTTCGGGTTAGAGCGACTACACCGCCTTTAGCTGCGGTGTAGCTAGCAAAATTAGGTACACCGATTACTCCACCGCCTTGAGATGCCATATTGACGATCGCCCCACCTCCACTTTTGAGCATCGCCAGAATCTCGTATTTCATCGATAGCCACACTGCCTTCAGGTTGACGTTCAATTCTAAGTCCCATCCCGTCTCCGACAGTTCAACAAGAGGAGCTGCTTTGCCAGCCCCAGCATTGTTGAACACACAATCGAGGCGACTGTAAGCTTGCAAGGTTTGATTGATGAGTGCCTCAATATCTGCTGCCTGTGTAACATCAGTCTTGATGAAAAATCCATCACTGCCAGCTGCCTTGACCTGCTGAACTGTTTCCTCGCCTTCGGACTCTCTGCGAGCCGCAACAACGACCTTCGCTCCTTGTCTAGCCAACTCAATTGCAGCCGCTCGACCGATTCCAGAGCTTCCACCTGTGACGATCGCAACCTTTCCATTCAGTCCAAGACCCATATTACTAGCTCCGGTTTACAACTGCCTTTAAACAATCTAGGAAGAAGGTTCACGATTGTCTATCAAGTTCTTGCAACCGCATTCTTAAAAGAGCTTCCTAAAATAGCTTCTTAAGGGCACATCCCTAATGATTTAGCTGCCGAACGTTGCCCATCACCCGGCGCAGATAACCTCTGCAATAACAGATCAACTCTCGACGGTCGGTGTGTATGGGCGTTGTTATGCGGCGGCAACACAAATTGCTCTTCCAGTAACCTTTGTTTATCTTAATTACCAACCTTGTAACTACAGAGTGCTCATGCCACCATCAATGATCATCTCGCTACCCAGCATGAAGGATGATTCATCTGAGGCAAGGAACACTGCTGCTTTGGCTATTTCAATCGGCTCACCAAATCGTTTTAACGGAATCTGATTGCGGATTGCCTCTGCCATCTGCTGGACATTCTCGGCTGGAACACCCATTTTCCCATATATTGGGGTGGATACAGGACCTGGGCTAATGGCGTTGACCCGAATACCTCGCTCAACCAGTTCACCTGACAGAGTTTTTGCTATTGAGATCATCGCAGCCTTACTTGCACCATAGACGCTAGAGTTTGGCATCCCGATATGAGCATTAATTGAAGTATTCAGGATGACCGAAGCGGGATTCGCCAAAATTGGCAACAGGGCCTGGATGAGAAAATAGGGTCCTTTGAGATTGACTGCAATTTGATGATCGAACGATGCTTCATCCCAAGCGTCAAGCGGTTGAAAAGTACCGATTCCAGCGTTAAGAAATACGGCATCAACCTGGTCAAAAACTTCAGCGATTTGCTCCGCTAAGCGCTTTTGCTCGCTGACTTGACCCGCCTCGCTCTGGATGACGATTACCTCTTTGCCCAGTTCTTGCTGTGCCTGAGCTAATGTATCTGGGCTACGTCCAGTGACTACTACACGCGCACCCTCTGCCAGAAATTGCTTGGCTGTCTCAAGTCCTATACCCGTTGTGCCACCCGTGATGAGGGTCCGTTTTCCTTGCAAACGATTCATGAAAACTCTCCTAATCTAAGGCTTTAAAGGCTCTCGCTCACGATAGCACAAGGCTTTTGGGTTCAATAGTCGCCCACCACACATTAACAAGATTGGCGATCGCTCTCACTAACAACAACATGAGGCGCGTAACGTTCCGGTTGAGCGGTTGCAAATAAGCTTTGCAACGACACTGAGACTCTCGTTAGTTCGCTCCAACCGAATTATGTCGCGATCGCGATCGCTTCCTTAGATAGCCTTCGTTTTGAACGGGGTCAGAATGCATGGTCTTTAACATCCGCTTCACTCGCCGCAGATAACCTTAAACGCTCTACAGTACCTACAGCATTACGATCGCAGCCCAACCGCGAAAGTTAGTGTCAGCAGAAGACTGGAAACAAAGCAGAGAGATTGTTGGGCTGTTCGCTATATTGCAATGTATCCATTGCATAATCACAATCTTCAAGTGTTCAGAATTAATAAACTTATGCTTCAGGCGGTAAGATTGTGAGCCCATACTTTGGCGCAGCCGCTAGCAGCTTATCGATCGCAGCTTGATCAGGTACAGGTGGATTGAGTGGATCAGCGACAGGGCTTCCAACTTCAGCAAAGAACATTTCCAGACCCGCAGGGGTTACCCAACACAACATCCGCGCCCGCGTCGTTCCAGTATTTTTGAAGCTGTGTTTTTGCCCCTTGGGAGAATGTAAGAACGTACCGGATGTTGCCAAAATAGTTTCGTCATCTAAGTAAAACTCGACTTCACCCTCAAGAATGTAAAACGCTTCATCTTCACGACTATGAATATGGGGGGGCGGACCAACCTCAGGATTACAGGCAATCTCAACCAACGCATATTGCCCCCCAGTGTTCTGCCCTAATGCCTTGAACGTGACAACGTCACCGGCAACTGACAAAACATCGCCTTCCTGAGGCATCCTGACGATTCCTTGCTGGTTTAGAGTCATCTCAAATCTCCGTTTCTGCTAGGTGATCGGGGTACAACTAGATTCGATTTGAATTTAGGGGAATTACTGCCTAGCTTTGGGGCTATATGCTAAGCAGCGTAGTCCTGAGTTCTCACCAATTGTAGTCTGATATCCAGTAACGCTAAATGCTCATACTAAGAACTTACGCAAAATCTAGAGTCGAAAAAACTTTCAGGTATATGCAAGATAGATTTTAGCGTGGTCGCTTGTCCTCACTCGATATGATGCTGCGATCGCTTGTTGTTGTCCTGCGATCGCTTGTTGTTGTCCTGCGATCGCTTGTTGTTATCTCAGTTCAATTAACGGTGCATCAGGATCTGGTCATAATGCGATCGCTCACTTAACCTTGAACACCCGCCGACAACCTCTATCGACTGCCACAACACAGCATTGCAGTGTATCCATAGTGTAACAGCCCTCTGTTGGGCAACTTTGCAAGGAATCGACACGTTACGATGTGATCGAAGGTGTGAGCGGCAGGAGTTTTGATTAAGAAGCTTCGCTCGGGTTTCTGAAATTTAATTGCAAAGCATAACGGCTAAAGTGAGCGGCGGCGAGAGGGCTAGAACGAAGCGCGAAGACTTTGTACTGTCCGCTCCACTGTGTTGTTAGACCGTGCCTCACCAACTACTTCTCAATGGGATCACAATGCTTCGATCTTAACTTTACCACCTTCAATGTTATCAATCTGTAATCGATATTTGTAGAGCAACGCCATGCCTAGCAGAGGTTCTGTCTCTGATTCTGCAACATCAATCTCTTGGTACTGTCCATCCCAGATCACAGTTGCAGTGTACAAATCAAAGTAAGTTGCGCTGCCATCACCAAGAGTAACAAAATCAGAACCACTCCAAGGTAAATTCAATGTAGTGATGATTGTGGAGGGCAAGGATAAAAATCCATTGAACCCTGTATCAATCACTGTATCGATCGCTTGCAGTTGCCGATTTGAGTTGCTGACGACAACCATTAGCGTGGCTTCACGCCGTAAATTTACAACTCCTTCCATCATGAATTTTTCTTCAGACTCCGCGCTCCAAAATGATAAACGGCGCGATGTCCGATGCGAATAATCCAGGGTTGAGCGTCGGGAAGGCGTTCAAAGAGTCGATTAGTTGCAGGGACGACAGTTTCATCGACTTCAAACTCTCCAGTTTCAATGTCGATCGCGACAATCTTGCCCTCGTTTCCGGCTTCGACCTGCTGCCGAATGCCAGCTTCATAGAGTTCTTGCCCTCGTCGAGCGATCTCTTCTTTGCTGTAACGTCGTTGACGAACTGTCATAGGGTTGCCCTCGGTTTCAACATTATTCTTCTATTTTACTCTGGATAGTAGAAGTGGCGATTGCCTGAAGCGAACAGAGCAAAAAAGAAGGGTTGCTTCCGTTGACTGGATCTACGACTACAGCTTACTAGAGATCACTCTCAAAAATGAACTGCTCTTGATTTGGGCTTATGAGAATGCAATCTCGAATCGCCTCAATCATGGCAATAAACCATTTATCTTCATCAGTCGTTTTAGTTTCTTTGAGCATCTGCACTTGCATTTCTAGGTTTTTTAAGTCACTCCTAGCAAGGATAAGCCTATCTTCAAGTCCGCCTACTTGCTGATACTCTCCGATACCTAACTCAGTGCTGATTCTGTGCATTTCTGAGGGCTGACCAAGCCTATACTTCCAAACTATTTGGCAACCACTATTAACTTCACACCCAATAAGTCTACTCATGAGATTTCTGTAGCAATTTCACCATAGATACACAGATACACAAGTTTTGAATAAAGCAAACAGCGCGGTCTAACGTTCGCGCTCACCGGACGCAGACAGCTTTTGCGACTCAACCAACCATCTTGCAACGTTCTGGTGCAGTGCGATTGTTATGTGGTGCGTTGATGATTGACTTTCCCCACACCGATCAGATATGGCTTTGTCCAGACTTATTCATCAACCTTAATTTACGGTAAGTAGTAGGGCATCTCCTTCTTCTACCGCATCTTTGAGATATTTCCTGAGATCTCGGAGAAACTCAACAAAATCCGTAACATCCTCGTCTGTCATCACTGTAGTGGAAAATCCATTCATATCGGATATAAACTGCCATCGTCTTTGAAAATTATCCTTATCAATCTCCTTCAAAGCCTTGCTTATCTCTTTTACTGCTTCAGCCTCAAAAAATCTTGGCTTACCGTAACCAAGATCATTACCTATTTCTTGACCTCCCCCTACAAGATTCACGAATAAATAACTGCTAATGCTTTTATCCTGATTCACTAAAAATGAAGGGTTTGGCTCACGAGTGCCAGCTAAAAATATATGTAAAGAGTCCCATCCACCACCAACAGCGCTACGAGTTCCCAAATTAAATGTTGGAAATCTGGACTCAGCCAAGATTAAGGGAATATCTGCTTTGATATGTTCAAAGTCAGTAGGTTGCAATTGAAATTCATAGTATCCTTGCATCAGATCTGCATATTCATCCTGCATTTCCTGAATTGCCACCCACGGTTCAATACCTGAATTTATCTGCTCCTTGAGTTTCCAAGCATTACAGAACAGATCTACAAGAGCAGGATATTTTTTGAAACGATCAAGCAGATAAGGTGAGACTTGATTTAGGTAGGCATCAGAGGACATAAGCAATACTGAGTACTCAATTAACCCTTGGCTTTTGAATGATTGTTTTTGATTCTACAAGTAGCTCCACTCTAAAGCAGATTAGTTTGTTCGTGGCATAACGTTCCGGTTGAGCGGCAACTAACAACTTTTGCAGCACAACCAGGATCTTTCAAAAGTCCGCTCCGACCGGGTTGTTATGCTGCGTTTCATACTGCTCATACCTCGATAGTTCCTGGCTTACGCGAACTGTCTGGATTGTGACTCCAGGAATTAGGGGATAGCCATTTGAAATACTCCAACCCAATTAGATGAGCAAAGCGATAAGCTCTGTCCTCACCGTCAGTTATGAGACACTCTCGCAGAGCTTCAACATTTTCAGGAGATTGCGGAATCCATTGAGTCAACAGATTGAGATCTGGATTATTAGGTGGTCGAGATGCGCTCAGATCATCAAATTCCTCGTCTAAGGAATCATCCCACCAGTGTTGAAACACCATTTGACGCTCTGCACCCTCGTAAACTTCGATAACCCAACCGTGATCCTCACCATAGGAGTAATGCAGCAACAGGCCAAGATTTGCTTGAATGATCGCTGGCAGACCTTCCCAATCTTGCCCTGTTGGGACAAAACTTGTCCACTGGTTATTTGAAGGAAAAACAATCCCATTCAATCCTGCCCTTTGCAGCAACTGAACAGCATCTTCTTGAGAGGCTTCACGTAGATGATATGACTCACTAAACTCACTCATGCTAGCTTCACCTCCAATACAAACAGATGAGATTCAGACTGCCCCTCTACCGGAGACTAAGCGGCATAACGATTGCGTTCAGCGGATGCAAATAACATCGAACTCAGCACCAAAAGCTGTACTCATTCCGTTGCAACGCACTTGTTATACGGCGATCGCTGATTCAGTGAAGCCAGAAAATGATTCTTACTTCTTCTGGATTGCCCAACTTTAGTAACTCTTCAACAAACCAGTCCACACACCCTACAAACTCACGATAGCTTTCTACCCATGCAACCTCGGTTGTCCCTTCCCTTTTCGTCATGTAAACAGGTTCATCGTCTGGAAGACTATCCGGGAAAGAAGCTGAACTACAAAATAAATGAGCATACTGACTTTTCACATACCCAGTACAGGGCGGGAATTTCCTGTCCCAATCATAATCAATGACCTCTTGAACCATGAACCAAGTGAGATAACGATTTAGGCTAGACCAATTATTTTCAAGATACTCCTTGTAAACAGCATTCATATCCTCTGGAAAACCGCGTGGTTTGGAAAGAGGAACTATTTCTTCTGTGTGCCCAAGATGATAGAGTTCGCGGCGATGGAAGCCGACCAAAGCGGCGTATAACTCGTATGGTGTACCAGGACGCATATAGCAAACAGGAACCTGCTTACCTTTTGACCATCTTGGCGCTGGAGTTGGTTCCCATTGATTATTTCTCCAAACCTCTGCGTAGAGGCTACTCGTCGTACTCATACGTCCCAGCTAGTATCTGAATCTGCTCAGTTTCATCATCTTGAACAATATGATGCCAATTTAACTTCACAATCTCGCCAGTTATTCTCTCAAGGACACTCTCACCCAGGATTCAAGCCGTATAACGATCGCCATCAGCGGCAACCTACAGCTTTGCTTCCACACCAGCAATCATTGCTTGTCCGTTGCATGGCGCTTGTTCTACTGTCATACTGCGGCTTCTCAGTTCTCTACTAATCCAACATTACAAAAACGTACTTTTGCCCAATATCCAGCTCTTGCTCATATCCTTGTTCGCGTGCAATTTCCCCTGTCCAATTCAGCACGCTCTGGCGCAGATCAGGATCATCAGGTAACTCAATGCACAACTTGCCAGTATTCTCAAAATCTCCTTCATCATCAATCTCTACAGCAAAAACTTGAACTGCGCCTGCATCAAATACTTCTTGAACGAATTCGATAGATTCTTCTGTACCTCTCAAAACACCTAAGCTTCTCGGCTTACTGTCATCTTGCAGCCAAGGTAAGACCTCAGCAGATTCGGTATTCTCAATAAGATCTAGGCAAAATGTATCGTTCTGTTCTTTTGTACCGCTCATTGTCGGGTTTTCCCAAATCGTCAATAGAATGCTCTGACTTGTATAGTTCCCAATCTAATTCAGTAGCAACTCATGGAGCCAGGCATTGCGTAGAAGCAATTGCGTATAAGCTGTCCTAACCCTTACGATTTCAGCAGTAGAACGATCGCGCTCACCGGACGCAGATAACCTTTGCAATTAACTGACGATATCATAACGTTCCGGTGCAGCGCGATTGTTAGGCTTTTGTACATGACCGATGCAATGAACCTTGTCATTCGTCATAACAAAATCTTGTATAAGTTCTTCTGGATCTACACGCACTGCATAATCTAATTGCCAAGCCTATAATCTTTTCTAGTTTTAGGTTATTGGCATAACGCATTGAACCACAAGGGAGTGGGTCGTAGCCATGCTTCTTATCAAAATCTGTTGGAATCCAAATATCCTGAGATTCATACATATCAGCATATCTCTGGGAAGCAACTGCTACTGTTGCCTCTTCAACATCATTAGTAATATTTGCAATGAGCGCTTCTGTATTACGCTCCCAAACGGCTCCCCATAAACCATCATTGCAATCAGCGTCTCCTTCATTGAAAACCAACCTTGCCTCCACAACCGCTCCGTCTAAACCTACAATATCGAAGTCAAACCAGTGATATTTTCCGATATCGTAGTTTGCTGGGTCATCATCGCCACCACAATCATGAAAAAGATCTATGTGTTCTTCAGGAATATTGGGGCAATCAAGGTATAGTCCTGTGCTGCAACTTCCCAAAAATCTAATTGGACGGACAGGATAAACCATTGCAGACTGCTCGGAGATACCTGCCGCGTTGAAAGCTTTCACCAGGAATTTTGGTACTTCCTCCTTCAATTGGCATTCAGCAGGAGCTAATTCGTTAATACAAGTTGCCCACATAATATTAATCTTCTTTGAAAGGTTCAGCCTCCAGGATTCCCTAAAAGCATATTCTTCGCGACGATTTGAAGCCTAACGTTCCGGTTGAGCGGCAACTAACAACTTTTGCAGCACAACCAGGATCTTTCAAAAGTCCGCTCCGACCGGGTTGTTATGCTGCGTTTCATACTGCTCATACCTCGATAGTTCCTGGCTTACGCGAACTGTCTGGATTGTGACTCCAGGAATTAGGGGATAGCCATTTGAAATACTCCAACCCAATTAGATGAGCAAAGCGATAAGCTCTGTCCTCACCGTCAGTTATGAGACACTCTCGCAGAGCTTCAACATTTTCAGGAGATTGCGGAATCCATTGAGTCAACAGATTGAGATCTGGATTATTAGGTGGTCGAGATGCGCTCAGATCATCAAATTCCTCGTCTAAGGAATCATCCCACCAGTGTTGAAACACCATTTGACGCTCTGCACCCTCGTAAACTTCGATAACCCAACCGTGATCCTCACCATAGGAGTAATGCAGCAACAGGCCAAGATTTGCTTGAATGATCGCTGGCAGACCTTCCCAATCTTGCCCTGTTGGGACAAAACTTGTCCACTGGTTATTTGAAGGAAAAACAATCCCATTCAATCCTGCCCTTTGCAGCAACTGAACAGCATCTTCTTGAGAGGCTTCACGTAGATGATATGACTCACTAAACTCACTCATGCTAGCTTCACCTCCAATACAAACAGATGAGATTCAGACTGCCCCTCTACCGGAGACTAAGCGGCATAACTCTTTTTTAGATAGATCTAGCCCTTCCTATTCTGTCTATCTCGCCCGAATTGGGATCTTAGACAGATCTTCATCTGGATAACGCCTCACATCAGAACGTTATCCAGATGGAGATCTGTATATCTGCCCAAACTGGGTGATTAGACAGACGACAATCTGCATAACACTCCGAATCGGAACGATAGGCAGACAGAGATCTGTATAACACCCCAAAATGGGTGATTAGACAGACGAAGATCCGGCTAAGATCTCTGTGCAGCAGGTTATATAGATTGATTGTTGGGATAATAGCTCCATTTATGAAGCGCATTGCTATTCCTTCAGCAAATCTTTACCACCCCTTACTGAGCATGACCCTATGATTAGTTCATTAGTACTCAGATGTTGACTTCCCTAATCTATGGAAACCCGTCCCAGAAAGCTTCTAGATCAAGTTCGTGATGTCATTCGCCTCAAGCATTACTCCTACCGCACAGAACAGAGCTACGTAAATTGGATTCGCCGTTATATCCTGTTTCACAACAAGCAGCATCCTAAAGATATGGGAGTTCCAGAAATCGAAGCCTTTCTCACTCATCTTGCAGTTACTAAAAAGGTCGCAGCTTCAACTCAAAATCAGGCGCTGAGTGCGTTGCTGTTTCTCTATCAATCAGTACTCAAGCTACCACTCGATGATTCGATTAATGCGATGCGGGCGAAGCGTTCAAAATATCTGCCCACCGTCTTGAGTAAAACTGAAGTGCGGGCAGTCTTGCAAGAGACTTCTGGGGTGTTTCAACTCTTGCTCAAACTACTCTATGGCAGTGGAGTACGGCTAACCGAAGGATTGCGGTTGCGGGTGAAAGATCTAGATTTTGCTCATCGTCAAATTGTGGTGCGCGATGTCAAGGGGAATGAAAGCCGCGTGACAATGTTGCCAGAAAGCTTGATCGAACCCCTTCAGCAGCATTTAAGAAAGGTCAAGCAACTGCATCAGCAAGATTTGGATCAGGGGTATGGCTCCGTTTTCTTGCCGTTTGCTTTAGAGCGTAAATATCCTAGTGCAGACCGTGCTTGGATTTGGCAATTTGTTTTTCCTGCGTTTAGTCGATCGCGTGATCCTCGCAGTGGAATGGTGCGTCGTCATCATCTACATGAAACTGGGGTGCAAAGATCCCTCAAACAAGCGGTTGTTGCTGCACGCATTGAGAAACGGGTAAGCGTTCATACCCTGCGCCACAGCTTTGCAACTCACTTGTTAGAAGATGGCTACGATATTCGGACGGTGCAAGAATTGCTAGGACATAAAGATGTAAAAACTACCATGATCTATACTCATGTCCTTAACCGAGGTGGAAAAGGTGTTCGCAGTCCACTCGATTAAGAGATGAGCCTCTGCGACACCTTCTCCAGATGCTTATCTTGATTCCCTTGGAGTTGCGCTCTGCGCTAATCGTTGCCTCGTCAAAATACTCATCACCTCAGTCGAGTTGGGTACAGGTAACACTGGACTCCACGCCCCAGCTTCTGCATAGCCCAACACATGCAACGTGTGTATCGTTTCAATGACACCTTCCCGTGAGCCGATCGCTAATAAGCGTAATCGATCGCTATTGCTAGACTCGTTCTCCAACCGTGATACAAGACCTTGCACACTGTAATTCATTTTGGGCTTCTCCTAATGGTGTATGGGAAGAAAGCCCAAAAATCTAGCCACCCCCGAAACGCAGCGAAAAGCAGGGGTGGCTAGTGAGATGCTATGATCCCTCGTTAGCCCCCGCGCTGGCTAGAACAGCGTTGGGCGGTTAGTCGTTCAAAGCTGTGACCAGCAACTTTGGACGACGCTAGATTTTTGGACAACCGTTGTCTCCGCTTCACAGAAATGGATGAGACAACTTAATTTGTGAGCGTAGAGGATTTACTCAGTCGTCGTCAAGTCGATTACGATCAATTTTTGTGAGTGGGTGACAGAAACCTACCAACCCACCCTTAAGCAAAACCAGCCTAGACATTAGTTCAGAGTTTTACTCGTCGCCTTGCCATTCGTTTCCGCCTTTGCCAAACTAGGCGCAGTCTCATCAGGAGTCGTCTTACCTTCCGCCTTACGGCGCTGTGAATTATTAGACCCCCCTGCTTCGCCATACTCCCAACTGGTCTTGCCATAGCGAGCGGCAACACACATCAACATCTTGCCAGAATAGGTCTTCAACTCCTGCTCTGCCAACGTAATTTCACCCGTTAGCTTATCCAAAGCACCGAGTAGGTTATTGTAAGCAGACACTTGAGAATCTAGTGAAGCAATCTTTGCATCATAGACCCTTAAATTCAGCCCATCTCCAAAATCAAGCGTTTCACTAATGGCGTGCATTCCAGCCGCACGTTTTTGCGCTTCGCTCACCACTGCAGAGCCACGTTTAGGACGCGTCATTGTTTTATTTTTCTAAAGTTTTCTACCGCAATCTAACGAGTCCAAGCAGAGATTTCCTTGAGAACAAATAAGTAAACTTTGAGCAATCTAATAAAGCCGTCAAAATTCTCTAGTATTTCTACTCAAGGCATTTGACTGAACTATTTATCTTTCAGGTTGCGATCGCGTTCACTCATCAAGTTGCCGCGATCGCTCCACGAGTTGACGCGATTAATCGACGAATTGGAGCGATCGCTCCACAAGTTGACGCGATTAATCGACGAATTGGAGCGATCGCTCATGCAGTTAACGCGATCGCTCGTGCAGTTAACGCGTTCAATCGACGAGTTGACGCAATCAATCGACAAGTTGCCGCGATCAATCGGCGAGTTGAGGCGATCGCTCCATGAGTTGGCGCGGTTTCAACCTAATCTGCCAAAGATAATTTTTTTTGCTCTATGTCGAATTCCCAAATTCTTGTAACAGAATCTAAGATCGTACTATTCTCAAATCAAACTAAATTAAGGCTGCTGTTATACAGTTGATCAATAGAAACTAAAAAATCAAAACAGGATGGAAGCCATTATGAACACACAAGAAACGGCACAAGCTACAACAGAATTACATCCGCAAATTAAAATGGTTTTGGATGAATTGGGTACTGGAGATAGCAATATCGAGAAAACCTGTCATGCATCTTTTTTACAGGGTGAATATGACAGGGTTAAAGCGTTCAGACTTATTTCTCTGAGCGATTCCTACTATCGGTGTCTGAGCTACCTCGCGAGTGCGGTTATAGTCAGTCAATCAGATAATCAAAGTAATTTTCCTACAATTATTAGTGAGGCAGCTACAGCCTGCGCTGATTACAAAAGAGAAGATTGTCTGCGGCGCTTGTCTGCGGTTTTACATCCTCCGTTTAACTACTCGGAAAATTAATATTGGTCTAATAACATTGGTCTAATAACATTGGTCTAATAACATTGGTCTAAGTTCGACTTGATCCATTTGAGATTAGGCGAATTTTTGTTGCTGTTTAAAGATCGCTCAAACTCTCGACCTTTCTCCAAGCTCTGGCGAGAAACAAACATTCAAAAAGCCGAGGAAATGTGAGGTGCGAAAATCAACGAGCTTCAATGTGGTGAAGGTAACCCCAAAGGGTTACATACAACTCCGTCCGCTAGCAGACAGACTACCGCCATTCCTAAATTAGGATCTTACGTAATAGAAGTTTTTGCTGGTTAGAAGTAGTATGCCTATTGTTTCACAGCAATCTTTTCAGCGAGCGCTTCAACATGCGCAAACCGTTGGCAATCACGGTAAAACATTTGAGAGGATAGCAAGGTCTCTAGAGGGACGAGTGCTAACCAGAGCACAGGCAGAGATCATCGAAGATGCAGGGCAACAAATTCAACAACATAGTCAAAAAATGGCAGCCCTGATAGAGCGATCGCTCCAAGAAATAGAGGAAGCACCCCAAGAAGATGAACCAAATTTACTAGAACAATATGCCTTAATACACCAGCAACAATGCGAAGCATTGTTGCTGTACTCTGCAGCTATTAAAGTGCTTGTACAGGCAAACAAGTCCGCGCTACGGTTGGTCGCATCGCTGCGATGCGACCAACCGTAGCGCGACGTTCCCAGAGGATCTTTGCAAAGTGTTGGAAGTCTCTCCGCTGCATTGCTGCCCGGTCATCACCGGCAGCCTCTCAAACATCCTCTAGAGGATGAAAGACAAAGCCTCGCTCCATCTAATTAATGCTTGTATCTCCCAAACCATTCTGTGACCCATCCGGAGGGGAATCCTGGTGTAGCAGATCCGTGAGTGCCTCGTTGATCGCACCCGGATTCATAAACAAAATCTTAGAATTATCGCTCTTTCCAAGCTCCAGATTAGCGCTGACAAAATCTCTAGCAATCAGATAGCGCAACACTTCCTCAGAATTCGCTTGCCCTTGTAACGCCCTTGCAAGTTGTTGAATTGACTCCACCGTTGCCGAGGTTCTTGCCAGTGTCGCTTTTCGTTCGCTCTCGGCGGCCTGCTGTCTCTCTAGCGAATCCCGAATCGTATCGGACAGAATAATATCTTGCACCTCGACCCGAATTACCTTCACGCCCCAGTTTTTGGTTGCCTTATCTAATTCTTCTGAGAGCGCCTGATTAATGACGTTGCGTTTTGAAACAACATCCTCTAGGGTAAGCTGACCAATCTCATTCCGAAGACTGGTAAACACCAACTGCCTCAGCGATTCTTCTAAATCTTCAACAGCGTAATAGGCCAGTTGAATGTCTCGAATCTGCCAAAACACCACCGTATCGACTCTGATCGGCACACTATCGCTCGTAATCGCGTTCTGTGGATCAATTTCTAAAAGCTGTTCTCGCAGCGTTTCAACTAGAACAGTATCCAGAAACGGAATGACAATGTTCAGTCCAGGTTCTAGCACGCGCTTTGCCCTTCCTAGCCGCTGCACGATCGCGGTATCTCCTTGCTCGATGACCTTGACCGCGCCCAGCAGATAGCCAACGACAATTAAGATGAATGCACCAGCTAGTTCCAGCATATCAATGCTCCTATTCGACCCGCATTAACGTAATGAACTTAAAATAGATGTTGAATGAGTCTAATCGCTGCGGTTAAACTCTAGACTTACTCATAGACGAAAGGCAAGAAACGTTAAACTTTGAATCATCTTTAGACCCGTTAAATCAGGCATCAAGACGTTTTCGTAGCCTAGTTTTCAAGTAGCTCTATTATGACTGCTTCTTTGCCAATCAGAACTCTGACCTTGCATTTTTTCGCTTATCCTCGGACTGATTTTCCAATTCCTTTGAGAATTCCGCGTCCCACTAAGCCGATTCCCCGACCAATTACCTCAGTTAAGACATAGACAATTCCACTTCCAAGAAACGCGATCGCGGCTCTCACTCTAGGCGCGATCGCGTCTCGGGTTTCTAGTGCCAACGTAACGGCGAGTTGCACTCCAGACAGTGTTTCTAACTCATCATTACGAGGAGAATAAATCACGAGCCGCTCGATTCCGTAGTCAGAAAAGATCCAAAGTCGATACCGACTTTCAAAAATTGCTTTCGGCTCAGCGACATAGCGCTCGACGCGATATCGCCACGATAAGTCATTCCGAAATCGCTCAATGTCGCGCGTCGAAAGCAAGCGGCGATCGTAGAATCCTCGCTTAATTGCCTCTAGGTTAGAAAATCGATTTAACAACGGTTGAATCACCGCGTTAGCAACTTGAATAATCAGGTTTTCTAGAATGTCAATCGTTCGATTGATGGCTTCAGGAGTTTCCGGTTGATAGGCGGTCTGCTCAATCATCAATGGCGTTTGGAACAAGAGATGGCTGAAGACCTCCTGAACCAACGGAATCTGATCTAAAATTTCAGTCCGCACCGTTTCGGCCTCTTGAAGAATCGCAGGAACAACTTCAACATCGCGATTCTTTAGCGTCAAGGTATAGTAACGACCAAAAAAATTCATCACCACCGCTTGCCATAAATCTTGTAATACAGCAGAGCGCTTCTCCTCCAATTGAGTGATTTGAACTTGAGAAAATCGGAGTTCATCCAGTACGGCTTCTAACTGACGCAGAATAATAAAAAATAACTCCCGTTTTTTTTCCTGCTTCAGAATGTCAATTTCTAAAGGAAGATCGGTCAAGTTTTCTAGACTAGATTGCAGTTGAGTCGCAATCCGATCGAACGCGACCCCAAAGGAATTGCGCGAAGCGCTAAAAGCCGCTACCGATGGAGACGGTTCTACGACTTCCACCGAGCTTATGTCTCTATTTGTGTCTCTACTGATGTCCCTCGGAGGAATAGACAGGGATGGAATGGACGCCGGGAGTTGATCCATCGGAAGCGGCATTCCTGAGGACGGCACGGGTCGAGCCGTCGCAAATAACCGTTCTGCAAGCCATCGCGCCGCTCTTAGCTCCCGGCGGCGTCCCGCTAGAAAGACCTGATCTAACGCCGATAGCCGAGGATTTTGCAGTTGAGCGTTGATTTGGCTCAAGGCAGCATCAATCTGCCTCAGACTCGACGCTCGCCAATGCTGGCGAATCACTGCCAACAGTCCAGGCTGTTCGATTTGCGCCGCCGCGATCGCCAACTGCTCTAACCGCTCTGGACGCCAATAGCGCTGACCCGTCGCCACATCCCGAATGGCAATTTCAAACTCCGCGATCGCGCTTCCCTTAGGGCAGTAGCCTTCGATCCCCATCTGAAACGCGATCAACACTTCCGCATCGGACAATGGCTCGATCAGGAGCAGCGGCACTTGGGGATACCGAGTCTTGAGAGATTGACACGTTTCTAAACTGGCTCCCACCACAATCAGGTCGATCGGGTCGCGATTAGCTCCGCCAAGCTCCGAAGGATTGGCTCGGCTAACCTCCGACGAGGTACGCAGCACGAACGAAGACTCGTTAGGCCCCCGCCATTCGAGCCGCTGAAGATTCGCAAGAGCGATCGCAGAATTTGCCGCCTCAACCACGACCTGTATGTCTGTAAATCGACTCAAGCCGTTGATCAGCCCTGCCCGAAACACCGGATCGGGGTCAATCACCATCACTCGAATTGTTACGGGTACAGTGCTCATGAAGAAACGGTGCTCAGGAATGATAAGCCAATGATAATCTTCTCATTCCTTCAGTGAATTAACCTTCAGTGAACTAAGGCGGCGGCGGTGCATCATCGTTAGAAGACGGCGTGGGATCATCAGACTGCTGAGACGGCTCGGGATCTGAATCTCTCGAATCATCTCTTGAATCATCTCTCTGATAGTCTTGCGATGACTCCGACGAATCGTAAGAATCCGAGGCAGAATCTGAAACTGGAGGCGTGTAGTCCCGCTCACGCTGCCGCCAGATTTCGGCGCGTTGGGCTGCCCACTGCGAGATCAAACCTCGTGCCTCGCCATAGAGCGGTCTTCCGGCATAAATCGTCGAGGCAACATCGATCGCGCGCGTCAGCGAGCCGATATTCGCCAGTCGAGTCGCTTGAGCGATCGTCGAACGGTCTTCTGCCAGTTGAATCTCGTACACCCAGCCCGAAATCAGAGTTTGAGCCTCTCCATACAAAGCTCGACCCGGACGAATTTGCGACGCTACATCGATCGCTTCTCCCAATCTGCCTGCTCCCGCACTTGCTTTGGCATTCGTAATAATTGGCGTATCTTCAATCACCTGAATCTGATACGTCCACTGGGCAATATCGGTCTGAGCTTCCTGACGCAAAGCGCGTTTTGGCTTGATCACGCTCGCCAGTGCGATTGCCGATCGCAACGGCTCTACCTTGCCCGATTTTGCTATTTGTCGCGCTTGCTTCAGCACCGGACGGTCTTCCATCCACTGCAATTCTTTTTGCCATTGAGCCAGCAGCGTTTGAGCATAGATCCGGCCCGGACGGTTGGGTTTAATCGACTTTGCCTGATCGACAGCCATTTTTAGCGTGGGCACTTGCTGAAGGTTGGCCAACACACTCGACCAGTTCAGAGACAGGGTATCTTGAAGCTGGGCTTCTAGACGTGGCAGCAAGGTTTTAGCGCGACTGTAGAACGGACTCTTACTGTCGATCTGTCGAACGAGTTGAATAGCCAGCAGCACGGGCGCAGCTTTGTCCAACGAAGGGGAAGAGAAGTCTTTGTTGCTATCTACTTCTTTTCCGCGAACGAGCCGCACGAAGTCTACGTTTGCCGAGGTTAACTGGACGCTCTTTGGAATCGAGTTGATCAAGGTAGTCGCGCTTGAAATATTCGATTTGTCTAGCTCAGCTAGTGCCAGAGAGAAAATGGTATTTCGCCATTTCACCACTTCAGCTTTAGCTCTGCCCCACACAAACGTCTTGCGATCGATGGGATCAGTCAACGCGATCGCTTGTCCTAGCAGCCCTGGCGGATTGGCTGCTGCAAACACCTGAGCGTCCTTAAACAGTTTTGCGGCTAGCTTTTCAGTGTTAATTTGCTGTCGGATCTCGGTGATGCGATCTTGCCAGCCGGGATCAGTATTTAAGCTCAGTTGGGCTAAATGTTGTGAAGCCTGATTCCAATCTTGTTTCTTAAGGTCGGCCTGGATTTTAGTAAATAGAACTTGTCCTTTGTTAAATTCTTCTTGCCACCGCACGATCGAGGCTTGAGCATCTTTGTAGCTCAGGCTAGTCGATGGAATTTGCTTCGCGAGGGCGATACCGCCTTTCACATCCCGCTGAGCAACGCGATCGCGAGCCACAATCAACAGCGCGTTCGACCAATCTTGCAGCAAGAGTTGCGCCTGACCATAGAGCGGATTCTCAGTTGTCCAGCCTTTGACCAGCGCGATCGCGCTAATCAGATCTTCTGGCTTACCGCTTGCTGCCGACTCTTGGGCACAAAACAGCCGCTCCGAATCGACTGACCAAGCAGAAATCTTCTTGCAGTCCACCGCAGGGGGCGCTTTCGAGAGCCAGATAAAGGCACCGACCCCGGTTACACCCATGGTCGTCAAGATCGCAAGACAGATCAGTGGCCACTTCCACTCTGCTGCCCATGGACGAAGCCGCGTCAGCACTTTTCTAGAGCGCGCAGACACAGCCCGACCCACAATAGCTGTGCGGTTCTGAGGCGGCGCGGGTGGTGTTTCCGAATCATCATCTGTGAGAACTGAACTAGGGGCAGAACGATCAGGATGATGCTCCTTTCTGTCATGAGGCTTCTGAAAAGGAAGCCAAGGGCGGGGAGGGGTTTTTCTAGCCATGAATCGCGGAAAACATTACGAAGCGAAATAGCCGCACAGATGCAAAACACGTCCAACTTTCAGCTTACGGTGCGGTCAATTTTGCCGCCGCTGCCAAGCTCGGTCTGCGTTGATTACTCATTATCCTCAATTAGAACCAGGCATTCCGGGAGATATTAACGGTGAGCGATCGTAGAATAAATCGCTAAGACAAGCAAGCAAATAACGTCTAACACTTTGAAGGACTGAGGGCTTGACGCTATTGAACCACGAATTTCAAAAACTGGGGCAGCGATCGCGAAAAAAGTCACTGGTCGCTCAATTACACCAAAAAACGACCCTTTCCCGAAGCGAAAGAGTCGCATAACGTAATGATGCTTCACCCCGTCAAAAGAGCGAACTAGGTGTTGCGGTAACCAAAGAAATCGATGTGATACTCAGTAATTCGCACCCCTGTTTGAGCTTCCACCTGCCGGAGTAACTCTTCGGGTAACTCGATGTGAATATCTAAAATCTGCTGAGTATCCATGCAGTTGACGTGGCTATGCGCGTCGCTGACATTGCCATACAGCCGACCGTCCGATCGCTCGATGCACTCAATGATCCCCTGCTCTGAAAGCGCTTCCAAGTTCTGATAAACCGAGGTGTGCCCAATTTCTTTCCCTTGCCGATTTAAGCGATCGTAGATTTCTCGGGCCGAAAGATGCTCTTGATCTTGCCACAGCAGTTCGAGAATAAATTTCCGTTGGCGGCTCAGGCGCATTCCCAAGTTCTGACACCGCTCTAGGGCATCTTCTAGGGAACGAATAGGTTTGGAGTCAGGAGTCTGAGTATTCATCAGGTGACAGCAATGCTCACGGGTTTAACAGCAACAAGCGATCCTTCAAGCATGATGTTAGAGCTTAACCATTTTTTGTGATGAAAGAATCCACAATTTAAGTCCAAACATTTCCAAGTTCAAACATTATTTATTAATGTGATCTTTAGAAGGATGTAGCTCATCTGCTTTAGTTCTAACACATGCTAAAGCAAACTCGCTACAAGTTTGTTTTAGACTTAAATATTTATAAGATTGGAATATTTACAAGATTGGAAATGTCGGCCGATTCTCGCGACTCTGATTCTCGTACTCTAAAGATTAGGCGTGGATATGTGATGAAGCATGGCAGTATATCAGGTTCGGTTAATCAACCCTGACATCAATTTAGATCAAACGATCTCAGTTCCAGAAGATGAATATATTCTCGATTTGGCAGATGCAATGGGTATTCGTCTGCCGTCGGGATGTCAGCAGGGAGACTGTTCGGTGTGTGTGGCAAAACTGGTTGAGGGAGAAGTTGACCAGTCTGAGCAGTCGTTTTTGCGCCCTCAAGAACTAGAAGCGGGATATGTGCTTCCGTGCATTGCTTATCCACGCGCTGACTGCACCCTGTTGACTCATCAAGAGCAAGTACTTTATCACTCGTCGTTGTATTACAAAAACGCTGAGGAGCAGGCGTCTTGAGTTTGGTCTGCCCATTCGCAAGTTGAAGGAATATTTCAGCCCGTGAACCCAAAAGCGTATCCAGATCTCCAATTTTTTGAAGAAATCGGAGATCTTTGCACTTTTACGTTGGATTAGGGTAAATCGGTGCTGCCCATGAGGTAGCGATCGCACTCCCGCGCCACGCCGCGCCCTTCATTGATTGCCCATACAACTAAGCTCTGACCGCGACGACAATCTCCTGCCGCAAACACACCCGGAATGCTGGTTATGTATTGCTCATGTTCCGCTTTGATGTTGCTGCGGGCATCGCGATCGAGTCCCATTGTCTCGACCAAAGGTTGCTCTGGCCCTAAAAACCCCATTGCCAGCAGCACGAGTTGGGCAGGCAACACCTGTTCGGTTCCCGGAATCGGCTGGGGAATAAACTGCCCTTTGTCGTTTTTCTCCCAGTTCACCTGCACCGTATGCACGGCTTTCACGTGACCGTGTTCATCGCCTTCAAAGTGAGTTGCCGTGGTGAGATATCCACGCGGATCATCCCCAAACGTGGCAGCCGCTTCTTCTTGTCCGTAATCGAGGCGGTAAACTTTGGGCCATTCGGGCCAAGGATTATCGGGCGATCGCTCGGACGGTGGTTTCGGCAAAATTTCGAGCTGAACTAAGCTTTTACAGCCGTGACGAATCGATGTGCCGACGCAGTCCGTTCCCGTATCACCACCGCCAATGATCACAACATCTTTACCCTCAGCAGAGATGAAATTTTTGTGTGGGCTTTTGTCCAATACTGATTGTGTATTCGCGGTTAGAAAATCCATGGCGAAGTGAATTCCCGTTAAATGTCGCCCTTCGATGGGCAAATCACGGGGTTTCGTTGCTCCGATCGCGAGTACGACAGAATCGAAATCGCTCAGCAGTTTCTCGGTTGGTAAATCTTTGCCAACTTCGGTGTTGCAGACAAAGGTGATGCCTTCGTCTTCGAGGAGTTTGATGCGGCGCAGAACCGCGTCTTCCTTATCTAGCTTCATGTTAGGAATGCCATACATCAGCAGTCCCCCCGGACGATCGGCGCGTTCGTAAACCGTGACCCAATGCCCTGCTTTGTTCAGTTGAGCCGCCGCCGCAAGACCCGCCGGACCCGACCCAATCACCGCCACCTTTTTTCCGGTGCGCTTGCTTGGTGGCTCAGCAACGATCCAGCCTTCCTCCCAACCTCGATCGACGATCGCATGTTCAATATTCTTAATCGTCACAGGCGGATTGTTGATCCCCAATACACATGATCCCTCACACGGTGCCGGACAAACGCGACCCGTAAATTCTGGGAAATTGTTTGTTTTGTGCAAGCGATCGAGGGCTTCGCGCCAGAGTCCGCGATAGACCAGATCATTCCATTCCGGGATCAGATTGTTGATCGGACAGCCGCTTGCCATGCCGCTAATTAAGCTTCCCGTGTGACAAAACGGTGTGCCACAGTCCATGCAACGCGCGCCCTGATTGCGGAGTTTCTCCTCTGGCATTGGCAGATGAAACTCGTCCCAATTGTGAATGCGATCGCGAGGAGGCAATTCTGAGGGCAACTCGCGCAGGTATTCGATAAAGCCAGTTGGTTTTCCCATGGTTGATTTAAGTTTTGAAAAAGTAGAACGGGTCTGTTGAGTGTAGGGACAAGGGATAAGAAATGAAAAAGACAAGAAATTAGGAGAGAAAAGGCCCTAATGAACACACTAGAGATTTCATTAGAGCCTTTATCCTCTCTTCTTTCTAGCTGCCCCCAATTCGGGCGACGTCGCGAACATTCGCTTCAAACGCAGCACTCAGAGCTTCATCACCACTCAGACCGTCTGCCAGGGCTTTTTGCAAGGCTTCTAGCACGCGCTTGTAGTCTCTGGGCATCACCTTGACAAACTTCGGTAGCAGCGCATCCCAGTTAGCAAGAACATCTTTTGCCTTTTGGCTTCCCGTGTACTTGGCGTGATTTTGAATCAATTGCCGGAGGGTGTCGATATCCTCCGCGTCCTCCAGGGGTTCGAGTCCAACCATTTGGGTATTGCATCGCGTTGCAAAGTCACCCTTCTCATCGAGAATGTAGGCGCATCCACCGCTCATTCCGGCAGCAAAATTGCGTCCGGTTTCGCCCAATACAACAACCTTGCCTCCGGTCATGTATTCGCATCCATGATCGCCAACCGCTTCGACAACCGTATTGACACCAGAGTTCCGAACGCAGAATCGCTCTCCTGCAATGCCGGAAATATAAACTTCACCAGATGTTGCACCGTAAAGCGCAACATTACCGACAATGATGTTTTCGGAGGCAACAAAGGTTGAATTTTTAGGCGGATAGAGGATGATTTTGCCGCCGCTTAACCCTTTACCAAAATAGTCATTGGCATCGCCCTCTAATTCAAGCGTGACTCCGCTGGGCACAAATGCACCAAAGCTTTGACCTGCGCTCCCTTGGAAATGAAGCTGCACGGTATCTTCGGGCAGTCCCTCCCAGTGACGTTTTGTGATTTCGTTACCGAGGATTGTTCCGACCGCGCGATTGACGTTTCTGATCGGTAGGGTGGCTTTTACAGCATTGCCATTCTCGATCGCAGGTTTGCACAGATCGAGTAACACGGTCATGTCAAGCGATTTTTCTAGCCCATGATCTTGAGCGATCTGACAATAGCGACCTACCTCTGCCCCGGCTTCGGGCTGGTAGAGAATGTTGGACAGATCAAGACCTTTCGCTTTCCAATGCGCGATCGCAGCTTTTGCCTCCAGCACATCGGTGCGCCCAACCATTTCATCAAGGGTTCGGAATCCAAGTTCTGCCATCAGTTCACGAACTTCTTGAGCAATAAATCTCATGAAGTTCGCCGTGTGTTCTGGATCGCCTGTAAAACTCTTTCGCAGTTGGGGATCTTGAGTCGCAACACCGGCAGGACAGGTGTTGAGATGACACACGCGCATCATAATGCAGCCGAGGGTTACCAGCGGTGCAGTGGCAAATCCGAACTCTTCAGCGCCAAGTAAGGCGGCGATCACCACGTCACGCGCGGTTTTCATCTGCCCGTCGGTTTCGACGACAATCCGCGATCGCAAGTTATTTAACACTAAGGTCTGATGAGTTTCAGCCAGTCCCAATTCCCACGGTAAACCCGCGTGCTTGATCGAGGTTTGGGGCGATGCGCCTGTGCCGCCATCAAACCCCGAAATTAACACCACATCAGCATGAGCTTTAGAAACACCTGCCGCGATCGTTCCGACGCCCACTTCCGACACGAGTTTGACGCTAATGCGTGCGTCTCGATTCGCGTTTTTCAAGTCGTGAATCAATTCCGCCAGATCTTCGATCGAGTAGATATCGTGGTGCGGCGGCGGCGAAATCAGCCCGACACCAGGGGTTGAGTGACGAACTTTAGCAATCCACGGATAAACCTTTTTACCAGGAAGCTGTCCGCCTTCTCCAGGCTTTGCGCCTTGCGCCATTTTGATCTGAATTTCTCGCGCTTGCGACAAATACAAACTCGTGACGCCAAACCGACCAGAGGCGACTTGTTTGATGGCGCTATTTTTCGAGTCGCCGCGATCGTTCGTCCAGGTGTAGCGGTCGGGATCTTCGCCGCCTTCGCCCGTGTTCGATTTGCCGCCGACCCGATTCATCGCGATCGCCAGCGCTTCGTGAGCTTCTTGCGAAATCGAACCATAGCTCATTGCACCCGTTTTGAAGCGTTTCATAATCGCTTCAATCGGTTCGACTTCCTCAATCGGAATCGATCGGGACGGCTTGAATTCCAGCAAGCCCCGCAGCGTAAAATGCTTTTGGTTTTGTTCGTTAACGAGCGCTGCGTATTTCTTATACAAGTCGTAGCTGCCCGAACGGACGGCTTTTTGCAGCGTATGGATGGTTTCTGGACTAAAGAGATGGGCTTCCCCGTCTTTGCGCCATTGATACTCGCCGCCGACATCTAACGTGTGCCCGTTAACTTCGCGATCGGGGAACGCATGACGATGACGCAGAATCACTTCTTCAGCAATCACACTCAGATCAACACCTTCAATTCGAGAGGCAGTTCGACTGAAGTACTGATCGACTACAGAGCGATTTAACCCAATGGCTTCAAAGATTTGTGCACCACGATAACTTTGAAGTGTCGAAATGCCGATCTTTGATGCAACTTTAATCACTCCTTTTGTGGCGGCTTTCACGTAATTTTTGCACGCTGTTTCGTAATCCAGATTGACGACCAAGCGTTGACGAATCATATCGTCGATCGTTTCAAAGGCAAGGTAAGGATTGATTGCGCCGCAGCCGTAGCCGATTAGCGTCGCAAAGTGATGGACTTCGCGGGGTTCACCCGATTCGAGGACTAGTCCAACGCGCGTCCGTGTGCCCGCCCGGATCAGGTGATGATGCAAGCTAGAAACGGCGAGGAGAGCAGGAATCGGTGCACGATCGCGGCTAATCTCCCGATCGCTCAGCACAATGATGTTCTTTCCGCTCGCGATCGCGTGATCGGCTTGAGCGCAAAGCGATGCGATCGCGGCTTCTAGCCCCGTCACTCCGTCGCTTGGATTAAACACAATCGGCATGGTAATCGACTCAAACCCGTTCTCCGAAAGATGCTTGAGTTTCGCCAATTCCTTGTTGCTCAGAATGGGCGTTTTCAACTCGATTAAGTGGCAGCTTTCGGGTTCCGGCTTCAACAAGTTGCGCTCAGATCCGATCGTGGTTTCGGCTGAAGTAATAATCTCTTCTCGAATCGAATCGATCGGCGGATTGGTGACCTGAGCAAACAACTGCTGGAAGTAGTCGTACAGCAGTTTCGGACGATCGGAAAGAACAGCGAGTGGTGTATCTGCGCCCATCGAACCCACGGCTTCAACGCCGTCTCGCGCCATGGGGGCCAGCAGAATTCGCAAATCCTCAAAGGTATAGCCAAACGCAGTTTGACGCTGAATCACAGGCGCAGGATCGGGCGCGGATAGATCGTTGGGGGGCGCATCCTTTAGTTGAGCGAGTTCAACCATGTGCTGGTTAATCCACTCGCGATAAGGCTGCTCAGTGGCAATCCGCGTTTTGATCTCGTCGTCGGTGATGATGCGACCTTCTGCCGTATCGACGAGAAAAATTCGTCCTGGCTGCAAGCGACCCTTCGATTCGACCCGTTCTGGTTCAATCGGTAGCACGCCCGCTTCCGATGCCATGATCACGAGATCATCTTTAGTCACGTAATAGCGTGACGGACGCAATCCATTGCGATCGAGAATGGCTCCGATCTGGGTTCCATCGGTGAACGCGATCGAGGCGGGCCCATCCCACGGCTCCATGAGACACGAGTGATATTCGTAAAATGCCTTCTTCTCGTCGCTCATCGACTCGTGCGCTGTCCACGGCTCTGGAACCATCATCATCATGGCGTGAGGCAGCGATCGCCCTGCCAAAACCAATAGCTCAAGCGCGTTATCGAAAATTGTCGAATCGCTGCCGTCAATGTTGATGACGGGCTGAATTTTCGCGATGTCATCGCCGAACAACTCAGATTGAAACAGCGATTGCCGGGCGTGCATCCAGTTGATATTGCCCCGCATCGTATTAATTTCGCCGTTGTGGGCAATGTATCGATAGGGATGTGATCGCTCCCAACTGGGAAACGTGTTGGTACTAAACCGCGAATGCACGAGTGCCAACGCACTCTCCATGTCGGGATCGCACAAATCAGGATAGTACTGCCCCACCTGCACGGGCATCAGCATTCCTTTGTAAACAATCGTGCGGCACGACAGACTCGACGGATACCAGTAAGGATCGATTTGCGGCTCCCGAATCGCTCGGTGCGATTGCTTCCGGATCACATAGAGTTTGCGCTCAAACGCCAAATCATCCGTCAACTCCGGCGATCGCGCAATGAACACTTGCTGCATAAACGGTTCACTCGACTTTGCCGTGTCGCCCAGCATCGAGTGATGTGTCGGAACATCTCGCCAGCCAAGAACTTGCTGTCCTTCTTCAGCTACGATCGCTTCAAACACGCGTCGGCTCTCCTGACGCTGAGCCGGATCAGGAGACGCATAAATCATGCCGACTCCGTACTGCCCGATCTCTGGCAACGCAATGTTTTCAGCCGCCGCGACCTTCTTGAGAAAGGTGTGGGGCACTTGCAGCAAAATGCCTGCTCCATCGCCAGTATTCGTTTCAGCCCCGCACGCGCCTCGGTGATCGATGTTGAGGAGAATCGTCAGCGCCTGCTCTACAATCGAGTGCGACTTCTTCCCCGATCGATGCACGATGAATCCAACACCGCACGCGTCATGCTCAAACTGTGGATCGTATAGCCCCTGTTTCGGCGGTAATCCGTTTCTATTCATTGTGTGTTGATGGAAAAAAGGTGGTCTGAACGTTGCAGAGAAGAGATTGCTTAGATTGGGATGCTGGCATTTCGGTCAGTCAAGCCATTCTCTAACGAGAACGGCTCCCATGTCCATGTCTTAAGGAAATTGTCATATCTCAACTGCAATGTTTTATTTTTTCCTTTAGAGCTTAAGAGACGGAGGCATGGTAAACCCACACGGCATCGCTTCACGAACTGAATTTGTGATGCAAGAGTAGATGATTCAAGAATAGATATAGACGAAAAAATAATGCTTTTCCTAACATTAAGATCAAAGCATTTTACGACTGCAATGTAAGTAGCGCTGATGCAATTGTCAGTTGCTACTCAGCGCCTTGAATTACTATTTATAAACTGTTGTTCACCGTTTTTCAGTAACTGTCATTACTATTAACTGTTCGCGTCGCTAACCGATGATTTGCCTGATTCAGCCGTTCTGCGATCGCTTCTCGCCAAGACAAGCTAATCTCTGAACTCGCTAACACCGCTTGAGCCAGTTCCCGATAAAAAGCACTCCGGGTCACATCGACTTGCTCTAAACTCTCAAGCTCTAAACTCTCAAGATTGTCATAGACCGTTTGAGGAGAAACGTTCATCATATTTTCTCTCTGTAAAGCTCTAAAGCGATAGATGAAGGGACTATTTCACTCCCCTAATCATCTCCAGAATTAAAGTGGTCGATCTAGTAAGTTTACAGATTGTGTAGGTTCTTTACAGTAGTTAAGAATCGGCCAGAATGGGTCACAATTAAGCAGAAATTAGCGCCATGCAAAGCAGAACGAAAGCAGAACGATAGTCGCCTCACTTGAGTTGAAACCATTACAACACCATTTCTTGGCTCGCAATTTCTGGCATCTTGACGGAGCTAATCGCCAGCTTTCCTTCTATCACGAGTTCTTCCAGCACTAACGGTTGCTCGTCTAACTTAGCTCCGATCTGGAGGGGAGCTTCTGCGGGTGCAGGTAAACCATCAGGAGGCGTAATGATCACTGCTTTCGCAGGGAGTGGAGTCGGTCTCAGCTTATCTAGTGCCTGCTTCACAAACATCTGCATAAACGGCAATCGTCGGTTTTGCTCAAAAACGGTCTGCAAGATTTGCTGGAGTCGATCCCGCTTGATTTCGCTGGACGCTTCACCCTCAAAGTACTCGATTAAGGTTAAGCCTGCTAATCGGGTTAAGTAAGCCCCACTGACTCCTTGAATTAAGCCACCCGCAATAAACGTAACCGCATTGGTTTTAAGAATCCCTGCGATCGCTTGCGTCGAAACTTCCACCAATCCTAGTTTCAGCATCAACCCTGCGATCGTCGCTGCAATCGTCTTAGCTTGATCGAGAGAAAACTTACGCTGATACAACTTGCTCAAATCCATTACCATCTGCGCGTTAATCGCTGCCGTTGCCAATAGATCTAGCGCTGGAAATGGATTTGCAAACGCCGTTCCCGCCACAATCCACTGGGCTTGCTCGACGATCGGCATTGCGCGATCTCGCCACACTTGGTTGAGCGCCGTCTTCGCCTCAGACTTAACTTCTTTCAAATTACTGAGTGAACTGGTAAGAATAAGCTGCTGCCCTTCCTGCATCAAGATCTGATTCAGTCGCTCAATTAAAGGTGAAATCTGCGGATTTGGTTTTTCCAGCCATTCTCTCGTCATCCCATCTGCGAGCAATTGGCGGACTTTCACCTGGGTTGGGTTGGTGGCGATCGCAATGACATCTTGTGGGGGGAGCAACTTTTGCACCCGTTGCCGAAGCTGCGTCAAAATCGCTTGCTGATCTTCAGGGCGGTACTGATCTTGTTTGTTGAATAGAAGAATCAGCCGCTTTTGAGCCGTTGTAATCCGCTCAATGGCTTGAAATTCGGTTGCAGTCAGGTCTCCATTGGTGACAAACAGCACGAGATCTGATGATCTCGTTAACTGCCACGCATCGCGCTCTGCAATGATGCCGCCTTCCGTCGCTGCAAATAATTCGGGTGTGTCGTTCACCGTCAGCTTGTGCGAAACCTGCGATGCCCAATTTCTTTCTAGCAGCCCAGTTAATGTTGTTTTACCAACAGATTTTCCACCGATCGCAACGAGGCGAATGTCGTCACGCTGAAGTTCTTTTGTGACTTGATTGATTTGCGATCGCAAGTCCGATAGCTGCTGAGCACTACCATCACTGCTCAGATCCGTAACTTCAAATGCTAATTGATTGATCACGCTCTCTGCTTCGGTAAGCGCCGTCTTGACCGTAGTTAAAGTAACAGGAGCCGCTTTAGGCTGAAGCGGTTCGATTTTTTGGAACTTCATCACCGCCCAAGCGATGCCACTGCCCAGTACGATCGCAGGCAGCCAGTCTCCCAACAGTTGATTTAACCCATCAAATCCTAGAGCAAGCAGTGTTACCCCTACACCGCCATAAATAAGCGGACGACGCCACTGAACAGTCATTTGCAATACACTTCGCTGACTACTGACTCCCAGGATAAATCAAACTCTCACGATTCGTGCAGACTAAGTTCTGTATGTGAGAAATCGTTTATTTGCTCTCTATAAGAATTGTCTCAGCGCCGCATCTCTGAGTGTTTATGAGTAAAAGTGTCTATGAGTAGAGCCTATAAGTGTGAGTAGAGTCTATGAGTGAAGTGAGTGAAGTTGTAAGTGAATAAAAAAGTGCTCTGGAACATCTAGAACCAGAGCGCTTTTCTAACTTATTTGATGGCGGGGCATGGATTTGAACCATGGACCTTCGGGTTATGAGCCCGACGAGCTACCAGACTGCTCTACCCCGCGTCGCCTCATCTAGTATAACCACAAAGTGTCTATAAATAGATTCTTCTATGAGGGTGAGTAGAGTCTATGAGTGAAGTGAGTGAAGTTGTAAGTGAATAAAAAAGCGCTCTGGAACATCTAGAACCAGAACGCTTCTCTAACTTACTTGGTGGCGGGGCATGGATTTGAACCATGGACCTTCGGGTTATGAGCCCGACGAGCTACCAGACTGCTCTACCCCGCGTCGCCTCATCTAGTATAACCACAAAGATTCAAAAGTTGCAATCTTTTCTTTGGAAGGTGAAGATGGAGAGGCCTTTTAACTTAATCAGAGCTACTCAGAACTATGGCGACTTGGCATTGTATGAAGCAGTGCGGGGCATGTTGTAACCTCGATCCGCGCGATCGCCCCGATCTGGAAGACTATCTGACGCCCGAGGAACTGGCGCTTTACCTCAGCATGGTGGGCGAGAATGGCTGGTGCGTGAATTATGATCCGTTCAACCGCGAATGTCGCATTTACGAAGACCGTCCGCGCTTTTGCCGCGTAACGCCAGAGACATTTCAGGACATGTACGACATTGAGCCAGATCAATTAGATGAGTTTGCGATCGCCTGTTGCCACGAGCAGATTGAAGGGGTTTATGGTGATCGCAGCTTAGAACTCTTGAGATTCGAGCGAGAAATCGGAGTGGGGTAGAGAAATCTTGCCAATGTAGGTAAACTCCTAGATAATGAAAAGAAAATGAAAAGTCTTTTGCATGACAATAACTCCCTTACCCACATCCAACACCGAGGTTGAGCCTTCTTTGCGGATCATGAGCGAACAGCCTCTAGAAGCCTCAGCGCTATCTGCCAAAGGCCATTTCCTTAGCGTATTTGGTTCAACATTCGTCACTATTTTCTTAGCCGAATTGGGTGACAAAACCCAAGTTGCGACCTTGCTCATGAGCGCCCAATCCCATGCGCCTTGGATTGTGTTTGCGGGAGCGGCATCTGCTCTAGTGGCGACGAGTCTAATTGGAGTGATCATTGGGCGCTGGTTATGTCAAAACCTTTCTCCAAAAACTCTTGAGAAAGCGACAGGCTGCTTGCTACTGGTGATCTCAATTCTGTTAGTCATCGATGTTGTGAGGATGTAGGGCATGGATTGGCGATTAATGGGAATCAGCTTTGCCACGGTCTTTTTAGCGGAGTTAGGAGATAAAAGCCAGCTTGCCGCGATCGCGCTCAGCAGCAACTCTAAAAATTCTTCTAAAGCAATATTCTTGGGCACGATCGCAGCCCTGATCTTGGCAAGTGCGATCGGGGTTTTGGTTGGGGAAGGAACCGCTCAGCTTTTGCCGACGCGCTGGACAAAGATTATTGCGGCGATCGGATTTGCAGGGATGGCAATTCGTCTACTCTGCTTCCCGTCTGCTGAAGAATCGGAACCCTCGCAGGCTCAAACAACTTGCTCTAATGTCACAAAATCCCTTTGAAAGCGCAGGCTGGACTCTAAGACAAAGTAAAAAAAGCCCCCGGAGTAACCGGGGGCTTATTAGAGTTCACCGCATCCAAATAGCTGCTTAATCAGAAAAAGTAGGTTCGGAAAGTTGATTTACGTTCCACAGCAACAGCATCCCGCCCACACTCAATTTGAAAATCTCAATTAGCCAGTAGCTCACATGAAGCTCATTCATGGCGGTTGGAATACTTGCTGGCTCAAATAAATTGAGTTGTAATCCTAAAGCGCTCATGTGAGGAGTGAGAAAATACGTGCAGGTGAAGCTGGCAATTAGCAACAGCAGCGACAACATCACGTAACTTGATTTGCGAAGAATTCCTAGATGGTACTGCACAAAAACGCTGGTCAAGACAAGAGCCGCGCATAGCAGTTCTAGGCGATTAAAGATTCCAAAAAGACTATAGCCAGCGGTCACAAAGTCGGGTTGTGATAACATCCCAGCTTGATAAAGGCTAGGCATAATTACTATATCTAAAAACAAACTACTACTGATCCAAAAGCCCAAGGTAAAGATGAGAACCTTGTACCAGATGACGGGTTTTGAAGCGACCTGTGAAACCACAGCCATTGGATAAACCTTACATTTCTAATGTTCTAATTTGAGCTTAGCAAAACTGATTTTTAGTTGAATACAAAGCATAAGAAACTTATCAAATTGCTTTCTATCATTTCTTCTTAAACAAAATGGGTTTGGTCTTGAGAAGACCAAACCCATTTTGTTAAATATGCGTATCGCTAAGGTGGACATTCACTACAACCTACGACATGAAAGAAAATGTGAGAAACTGTTCACTTCCCTCCTTTTCGTAGCAATACAACTTAAGATTCAGCAACGCACTAAACGGACGTAATCTGAGGTTGTAGAGGCTTTGGGCAGGAGACACAGACCCAAGAGCTAGAGCAGAGATTGAGGAGAAATATCTCTCTGTGTCTTGTTTACTAAATTAGCATTACTGACCTGGTATGGAGCGAGTTGTAATAGAGAAAGATTCAACTTAACAGAAGTTAAAAATAGCTTAAAAGACAGAAATCTACCTAGATCAAGATGATGCAGCTCAACAAACTGTGAGACGAATCTCTTCAAGGCACAGCGAAGTTAATCGAGTTTGTATCATAAAGAAAACTGAGTATTTTTACCTCAACTAATACATTAGAAGAATGAAAGCCCTCATGAAAGGACAAAGATTTCTCTCTCTTGGAATGATTGGTGTGGCTGTTTTAGGCAGCGTTTCTGCTCGAGCCGTTCAGCTATCCGACGGAACTGTTTTCTTTACATCGCCGCCTCGCTTAGAAGGAGTCTCGACAACCCAAAACTATGTCCGGGCGTGGGTGGTGACCTATTACTTCACGCTGACGATTCCTGAAAATTCGGGAGAGCCATTGCAAAGGGTAACGATCGCACAAGATGAGAATGTGGATACCGTCAGGTTTTCAATAGATGAGACAAAAGCATTTGAGGGTCAGCGAGGACGCCTAGGGGCAACGTTACCGATCCAAGCGACCACGAGCGATCCCAAAACAAAAGCGGTGACCGTGACGTTTAACCCACCAATCGCAGCGGGTAAGATGGTGACGATCGCGCTCTCTCCCCGCTCGAATCCAGATTATGGCGGCGTATATCTATTTGGCGTGACGGCGTTTCCACCCGGAGAGAAGTCTCATGGTCAATTCCTCGGCTTCGGACGTTTGAATATTTATGACAGTGGACCCAATTCTTTTTTCAGATTTCGCTAACTGTCCAGTGCTTTAGCAATGGGTGTGATCAGGTTAACCCAAAGGCTGATTGAGGAACATCATTTTACCTCTCACGCTTGTTACCAAAAACGAAACCGACCCTTCTGGATTTAGAAGGGTCGGTTAACGTAACACTAAAGTTTGAAATTGCTTAAGCTTGTCTTCTATCAAGAAAGCCCTTGACCTGGGCGATCGCGGCTGGAGCAATTCTAGAGACTGCCCAACCTGCGGCTAACAAAACGGGCAGCAACACCACCAATACGCGCCAATCCATACTAGTGCTTTCTCCTCATTAAAGGTGTTCATTATTCTTTAATTTCTATCGCATTTGGTGACATTTTCAAAGTGGTCTTCTCAGGTTAGTCACATTTGTACACGAAAGCCCAGATCGGTGCCTTTGCCAGCATGGACGAGGGCCAGTTTTTCGTACTGTTGGGCATGTTCGATCAGATGAGCAACTTCAGAATCGGAAAGATCGCGGAGAGGTTTGGCAGGAACGCCAACGACGAGCGATCGCGGGGGCACATCTTTTGTCACAACTGAGCCTGCGCCGATGATACTGCCTGCGCCGACACGGACGCCATCGAGTACGATCGCGCCAATGCCCACTAAGCTGCCTCGCTCGACATGGGCACTGTGAACCACAGCGCGATGCCCAACCGTAACGAAATCTTCAAGAATGGTGGTTTTGCCAGGATCACCATGCAAAATAGCGCCGTCTTGAATATTGGTACTTGCGCCTAAACAAATGCGTTCGACATCGCCTCGAAGGACGGCGTTGTACCAGATGCTAACCCCGGCTGCCACTTCAATCCAGCCGATCACCGTAGCATTTGAGGCGACGAAGGCAGCTTGAGAGAGGTCGGGCTGAGTCCAGAATGGTGACGTTGGGGTTGGAGATGGATTGGGATTATTCACTAGGGTTGAGAACGATTCTAGGGGAGCAGAAAACTATCGCAGTTATAATGATTTCACGAGGGCAGGCGCATACACAAACTTTGAGCGTTCGCGTTTCATGATCAATTCCAGTTTCCAATATCCCATTTTCGGACCCGAAATCCAGTGCCCGCACTGTCGTCAGACGATTCCGGCGCTTACTTTAACGGATACCTATTTATGTCCTCGTCATGGCGCGTTTGAAGCGAGTCCTGATACGGCAGAGCTTGTTCATCTGCAATCGGGGCGGCATTGGCGGCTTTGGAAGGACGAATGGTATCGGCAACACACCCATCCGGATGGGATTCGCTTCGAGATTCATGAAGCGCTCGACCGACTTTACACGCAGGGCTATCGAGCAACGCGAGTTGTAATTGCTCAGCGCTACAAGGAGTTAATTAGCACCTATCTGGAGCGCAGTACGCCGTGGCGGGGACAGAACGATTCGCCAAAGCCGAGGCTCTATGGATTGCCAGTCGAGTTTAGTCCCGATCCGAAGGAGGAGCCTTGTTGGGATGTGATCAATTTTGACTTGGAAAAAGAACCGGGTGCGCCAGTGAGGTATCCGTATTTCCGGTTGTTTGAGTGAAGAGAGGCGTCATTCATCCCTAACTTGTTATGCATCACGTTTCGATCCGGACAGCGGATATCTTCAGAGCGATCGCATTCTACGAGCAGCTAGAATTCTCGGTCTGTGAGCGATTCACGACGGGTTATACGCTGGCGTGTTGGATGGAAGGGTTGGGCGGACGGATTGAATTGATTCAAATTCCAGAGCCGAAGCCTGCCCCAGATGCGTTTGGGGATGAACATTATGTCGGGTACTATCATTCGTCGTTTGATTTGACCCAACAGACGGATGATCTGACGTATTGGATAGAAAATTTGAGGCATAAGTTAGAGGCGCAGTCGCAGTCTCTGAAGATTTTGTTGAAGCCGGAGCAGCAGATGATCGGCGATCGCGTGTATGAGGTTGCTTTTATTGCTGATGCAGATGGGTTACCGATTGAGGTGCTGAGACGGGCGAAGTAGAGTACTATACATTCACCTTTTTTGGATCGGTGATTCATGCCTGCTGAGCGAACTGAGCCGTTTTTAGACAATTGGACCTATCTCAAGGTTGAACTTAACTGGCTAGAGAAGCTGCTATTGATGACGGTGGCTCGGCAACGCAAAGATTTGAAAGAAGTGGAGCGGGTAGCTCAGACGAAAGCCGACCGGGTGACGAGTCATTGGTGGAAAGGGATTGTGAGCCTGGAGGGAAATGCGTCTTATGACACTCCGCCAGCGCGAAAGAAGGCGGATTCGGAGGGACATCCGGAGACGTATCAGCAGCAGATGAAGGCACGGATGCAGGCCAGCCGCGATCGCGGCATTAAACTCGCCTTGCCGATACTATGCGATCGCTTCGATCTATCTGCGTTTGAGAAAAATGTGCTGCTCTTGGGTCTTGCGCCGGAAGTGCATCGACGCTATGCCCAACTGTATGGATATTTGCAGACGGGCCGGGAGTGTCAGGATCTGCCGACGGTGGATTTAGCGTTGCGGTTGTTCTGCCGAAATGATGGCGAGTGGAGAGTGGCGAGATCGCAGCTAACCGAAGCAGGAGCATTAATTCGACATCAGCTAATTGAGCTTGACGATGAGCTGCCGTTGCCGTTGCTCAGTCGGACGTTGAAGGTGGCAGATGAGTGGGTGGACTATTTGTTGTCGGAGTCGCCTCAGTGGAACGCAGAATTGATCCCCGATCAGGCAACAGAGGTATTAGGCCCGGGATGGGTTCAATTTTGCCAAGCAACGAAGGTAGAACAAGTTGCGCCGTTGGTGTTGCCGGAAGAATTGCAGGAGTCGCTCAAACATTTGGGCGATCGCATCCAGCATTGTGATCAGGTTGATGTGACATGGGACTTTCAAACGGGAGAAGACTCGCCGGGAACGGTTGTCTTGATGGTAGGCAAAACTGGAACAGGCAAGGCGACGGCAACCCGGACGATCGCGAATCGGCTGGACGTGCCTTTTGTAGAGGTTGATTTGGCAGTGCTCACGCCAGCCGAGCAGCGGGCGCTGCTATTAGAGGTCACGATTCAAGCCCCGACGGTGTTGCTGATCCGATCGGCTGAGATTTGGGTTGGGCGGATGTCGGCGCTACCGTCGGTTGAGATGGCTAAGTTGCTTCAAGCGCGACGATCGCTGCGAGGCTTGACCGTGTTTAGCGTGCAATCGCAGCTTGCACTCCGGGCTGAGGTACGATCGCAGCTTCAATTCACTCTAAAGTTTCCAACTCCCGATCTGGCGGCGCGGCAGTTGCTGTGGAACCAAGCGTTTGCGCCTCACGTTCCGCTAGATGAAGATATTGATTGGGCAGGGTTGGCAGAAAAATTTGCGCTGACGGGGGGAGAGATTGATGCGATCGCGCGATCGGCTGCATTCTTCGCGGCAGGGGAAGGAGAAACGGCAAAAATTGGCATGACGCACCTGAAAGAAGCCTTAGCACTCCACCGTTCAGGAGCATGAATTCGATCAAACCGTACAATGTTCGGGCTACGTTTGGGACGTTTGCCCGCCTCGCAACGGGGGTCGAAGACCTTGCCTAGCGAACCCGACTCTTACTCCCTCTCCTGCGGGAGAGGATTGGGGTGAGGGCAAATCCGAGTCTTCTTTCACGACCTTAAGCTCAAGGCATCCGTCCCACTCGTCCTATGATGGGTAATCCAATCGATTTGCGCTGCCACAGTTGCACCATCATCCAGAAGTTAACTAAGAAATAACCCGAGGTGAGTAGACTAGCCGTAATCAAAATTGGAATCTGGGAAGATTCTGAGGCGGTCGCGCCAAATCCCAGTAAAAGGTAGGCAACCAGCCAACCGAGGCAGACCTTAATGACCAGACGGCTGAGGGCGCGTTCTTGGCGACCGCCTCCCCGACGATAGAGCGTCCAGAGCGCTGGGAAAAAGCCGAATACAGGCAATAGATAGAGGAACAATTTAATATGACGGCTCTCGTCACGCTCTAGAAAATCGGTCATAAGACAGGGAGTAGTGATTAAGGAAGATGAACAATGGGATCAAGAGAGATAATAATAACTAGAGACTTCCCAAAAGAGTCAGGCACGTCACCGTTACTTCTTGCTGCATCATGCCCCAACGCAACAGGCTATTAACTTGGTGGGAGTCGTTGTCTCCCCTATTTCGTGCGATCGCCATCGCGTTATTCATTCCGCTGATTGTTCTGAATGCGTGGGCGCTTGCGTCCATCTTTACTTACTTCCATTCCCTGATTGTGATCCTCTTGGGGGCATCGCTGCTGACGTTTTTGCTCAATTATCCGGTGAGCTACATGCAGCAACATGGAGCCACCCGTGGACGAGCGGCGATCGTGGTGTTTTTGTTTGCGATCGCGGTGCTGCTAGGTCTAGGCGTGACACTTGTGCCAATTGCCCTCCAGCAGGCTCAGCAACTGGTGACTCGGTTGCCCGAATGGATCGATTCTGGACAACGGCAACTGATTTTATTAAACGATCAGTTAGAGAAAGCGGGCTTTCCGATCAGTCTAGATGTGTTAGCAGACCAGATCACAGCCCCGATCAAGATTCAGCTTCAGCGGCTCGCAGGCGACATTTTAGGATTGGCGGTCGTCACGGTCACAAGCTTGCTCGATGTGCTGCTGACGCTGGTGCTGACGTTCTATCTGCTGCAATTTAGCGATCGCTTGTGGGAGAGTTTGGTCGAATGGCTGCCGCTCAGAATTCGAGAGCCGTTCACCGAAACGATTCGCCTCAGCTTTCAGAACTTCTTCTTCGGACAATTGATCTCATCGACCTGCATGGGATTTGTTCTGACGGTGACGTTTCTGACGCTGCGGGTTCCCTTTGGGCTACTGTTTGGACTGACGATCGGCACGATGGCGCTAGTTCCATTTGGCGGCTCGGTTGGAATTGCGATCGTCTCGATTCTGGTCGCCTTGCGGGATATTGGACTCGGTGTTGAGGTGCTGATTGCCTCGCTGATTGTGCAGCAAATTATTGAGAACTTAGCCGCGCCGAGAATTTTGGGCAGTGTGACCGGGCTGAACCCTGTCTGGGTGTTTCTGTCGATTCTGACGGGGGCACGCGTGGGTGGTTTGCTGGGAGTCATTATTGCGGTGCCGACTGCTGTGGTGATTAAGAGTATTTTGGTGACACTGCGATCGCCCCATTCCCCGATTGTGGATGCGCATGGCGTTGAATCTCCGGTTGCGATCGCGGATGCAAATCGAGTGGAGGAGCGGCGGGAAACGCCTGTCTCTTAAGAGACTGAAGCGATGGATCTCACAAGATAACAAGCGGAACCACCGATGGGATGGAACCGCTTATTTTTTGGGCACGATAATTCTATCTCAGCAACCATAAGGTTCAAACCGATGTCAACTAACAGAATTAGTGCAACGCTCAGTGCGACAGATCAATTGGCGGTGATGAATGCGATCGCGACGATCAAAGAGAAGCTGCCGTTCCTATTAAGCTTGACGATGGAGGAGCGCAAAGCCCTACCGAAGATGGGCGATAAGAATCAGACCTTTGTTGGCAAGGCGTTGGAGGTAGCAACGCAGAATCCAGACTTCTTGCCGCGATCGTTTGATCTCGATGAAATGCGACGCGACGTGGAACTGTTTGAAGAGATGTATCCGATCATCATGGCAATTACTCAATTGCAGTCCATGATTGATGATACGTATCTCACTGTGGGTAGTGAAGCATATACGTCTGCACTGCAGGTGTATAACTACGCCAAGGCGAGCGGGCAAGGCTCTGGTTTAGAGCCAATCGTGGCACAGTTGGGGCAACGGTTTGCCTGTCGAACCAAGCGAGAGAAGCCGCAAGCCACGACGGTGTAGAAGTGTTATTAGCTCAATACTGAAGTTTCTAGGAACGTTCCTGTCTCAGATGGGAACGTTCTTGTTTTAAATAAGAATTTTCCTGTTTCAAGTAGGAACGTTCTTGTTTCAAGTAGGAACGTTCCTGTTTCAAATAGGAATGGTTCTGTTTCAAATAAGAATGTTCTTGTTTCAAGTAGGAACGTTCCTGTTTCAAATAGGAATGGTTCTGTTTTGAGTTAGATCATTGGGGTTTGAAATTGAAATGATGGCAGATCACATTAAAACGATCACACTTTGATTAGAAGTGATGAAGATCAAAGTTGAATTACTGGATAATGAGCCACCTACTGTTCTAGGAATTTATCGAAACATTATCCCGTAGACAGGAATATTAGGTTAAAACGGGAGCAAGCCTTTATACTGCGAGAGATTTATGGAACCTTTGAGCATGATTGCAGCGGCAGTGGGGGCAGCGATCGCTACCGCCGCCACGAAGTTTGCAGATAAAGCGGCAGAGAAGCTCGGCGAAAAGTCGGGCGAGAAAGTTTTTACCGAAAGCGAGAAGTTTCTTGCTGCATTGAAGGAGAAAGCGCCGGAAACTGCTCTTGCTATTGAGCAATCTGCCCAAAAGCCGTTGGATTTGGGTAAGGCGGTTTTAGAAGTGGAGGCAGTTGCGAAACAAAATCCGGCGATCGCTCAGTCAGCCGAGACGGTAGCAGCAGCAGCCGAAGCTGACCCAAATCCTGAGTTGCAAGCCACAATTCAGCAAGTGCTAGAAGCGCTGAAAGCATACCAGTTGAAGCCTCAATCCAGTGGTAAACGTGCTGATAAGATTGGTGCTTATGCAGAACAGGGCGATGTGAATATCACGACTCTGAACATGGATTAGGAAGCATTGCCATGTCTGAAAGCGAAGGCAAGCGTGCCGATAAGATTGGTGCTTATGCAGAGCAGGGCAATGTTTATATTGACACCTTGGTTGTGGAACAGTCAGAGGAACGCGCGACGTTAAAAGGCATTCCTCAGAATGTGCCCCTCAGAGGTGCGACAAAATTTGTCGGTCGAGACGATGATTTAAAGACGATTCATGAACAATTGCAGAGACGAGATCGCGTGGTTACCTTTGCGATCGCTGGAATGAGCGGAGTCGGTAAAACAGAACTGGCGATTCAATATGCGGTGCAGTATGCTCAAGAATTTCCGGGCGGAATCTGTTGGCTGAATGCAAAAGAGACGGATTTGGTAGGAAAAATCTTTAGTTTCGTTCGGTTATGCCTGCATCAAACGATTCTATCTAAGTTTGACAATAAACCGTTGACGTTGGATCAGCAATTTGAGCTGTGTTTGCAAGATTGGAAGCCGAACGGAGCCGTGCTGATGGTCTTGGATGATGTCTCTGAGGCAACTGATTTTCAATCGGTCGTGCAAAAACTGCCGTCGCGCTTTCGGGTGTTACTAACGACCCAAGTAAGACAGCTAGATGCCAGCTTTTTTGAGTTGCCATTGGATATTTTGGCTCCAGAGAAGGCGTTGGAACTGTTGACGGAACTGATGGGGCAAGACCGCATTCAATCTGAACAGGCAGTCGCGCAACAATTATGTGCAGGGTTAGGATATTTGCCTTTGGGGTTGGAGTTGGTAGGGCGATATGTGGCAGCAAAACCCTTTCTGTCTTTGGCAGAAATGCAAGAACGGTTAAATATTCAGCATGAAGCGATTGCACAACGTCCGCAAAACTATGTCATGACCGGACAGCGCAGCGTTACAGCAGCATTTGAGTTGAGTTGGGAGGAACTGAACGACAAAGCGCAAGAAATGGGACGATTTTTGAGTCTATTTGCGGCAGATGCAATTCCTTGGAGCTTAGTGAAATGGGTGACTGAAGCGTTTGAGTGGACAACCGAGGAGATGGAAGCAGCAAGAACGGCGCTTTATCATCGTTCTTTGCTGCAAAAAGTGGATCAAACTAGCTTTAGACTACACCCGTTGATTCAGGAGTTTCTCGCGTTCAAACTTGCTCACTCTGAGCAGGCAGATCAAGTGAGAGCGACGTTCGCTGAAGCACTAATCGCGGTTGCCAGAGAAATCCCACTTGTTTTAGCGGTTGGTAACGCTGAATGGTGCGAGCAAGTAATTTCACATTTAGAAGCAATTGCACAGACTCAAATCCAATACCTATCGAATGAAGATTTGCTCACTCTAACTGGAAGTCTAGGCAGATTCTATAAAAAACAAGCGCTATATGATTCTGCTGAGTTTTGGTATACGAAATGTCTTAAGGTTCTGTCCAATCGTGCAGGAGATGATCATCCTATCAATACGATCAGTCTTGTTCGTTTAGTAAATTTGCAGGTAGTCCTACAGAAGTAATGATTTGTTATAGGCGTGAACAAAGTACCAGATTGC